>CAMEIU010000019.1 GCA_945918815.1 uncultured Clostridia bacterium | reverse complement strand
TGCCTCTATTTTACACCATGTTGGAGGTTTACACAAATTTTGGGATGGTCTCCGGGCCTGTTCCTTCTGATCCTGTTCTGCTACATCCCCATGCCGGGTGTCATCCTTGCCTTCAAGGATTACAGCCCCCGCGACGGCATCTTCGGCAGTGCATGGATGCACCCCTGGTACAAGAACTTCGAGTTCTTCTTTAAATCCGACACGGCCAGGACGGTCACCATGAACACCATTCTATATAACCTGATTGAAGGCGTCACGGTGACGGTCTGCTCCATCGCGCTGGCCATCATGTTCTTTGAATTGAAGAACAAATACGCATCCGGCTTCTACAAGGGCGCCATCCTGCTGCCCACGTTCCTGTCCTGGATCGTCATTCAGTACATCTTCTATTCTCTCCTGAGCCCGGACAGAGGCATCGTCAACCACATCCTGGCGTACTTTGGAAAGGCCCCCTTGGAGTGGTATTCCAATCCGACCTATTGGCGCGTGATCCTGCCGCTGGCCTACCTCTGGAAAAACGTCGGCTACTATTCGGTCTTCTACATCGCGGCCATCGCCGGTATCAACACCGATTATTATGAGGCGGCCCAGCTGGATGGCGCCAACAAGTGGCAGCAGATCCTGCACATCACTCTGCCGCTGCTCCGGCCCACGGTCATCATCCTGTGCCTGCTGTGGGTGGGCAAGATCTTCAGCGGCGGCTTCGGCGACTGGAACGGCTTCATGAACATCACCAACGACTCCAGTTTGCTGTACTCCGCCTCCGACGTCATCGATACCTACGTCTACCGCGCATTGAAGAAAATGAACGATTACGGCATGTCCACGGCCGTCGGCCTGTACCAGTCTGTGGTTGGCTTCTTTATGGTGTTGCTTTCCAACTTTATCATCAAGAAGATCGATCCGGACAGCGCCATGTTCTAAGGAGGGATGAAAATGCCTGCGACAAAGAAAAAGTTCCATATCTCCCGGGTGCTCATCCATCTGATCTTCATTCTGCTGGCGCTGACCTGCATCCTGCCCCTGGTCATCATCCTCTCCATCAGCCTGACGGAGGAGAACACCCTGATCACCTACGGCTACAGCCTGCTGCCCAAGAATATCACCGGGTATGCTTACTCCTATGTGTTCTCCGGCGCCAGCTCGGTCATGCAGGCCTACGGCGTCACCATCCTGGTCACAGTGATTGGCACCTTCCTCCATCTGCTGACCACCGCCATGCTGGCCTATGCCCTGACCCGGAAGGAAGTCACCGCCCGCAATAAAATTTCCTTCTTCGTCTTTTTCCCGGTTCTGTTCAGCGGCGGCCTGGTGCCCTACTACATGCTGCTGACCAAGTACCTGCACCTGAAGAACACCATCTGGGCTCTGGTGGCTGGCGGTATCGTGTCCCCCATGAACGTCATTATCATGAAGAACTTCTTCCGGACCATTCCCGAGAGCCTGATCGAGTCCGCGAGAATCGACGGCTCCAGCGAGTACCGGACCCTGTTCCAGATCGTGATGCCCCTGTCCACCCCTTCCATCGCGACCATCGGTCTTCTGACTGCCATCGCCTACTGGAACAACTGGATGCAGTGCGCACTGTATATCGAGACCCCCAAGCTCTACACCCTGCAGTATCTGCTGCAGTCCCTGATGAACAACATCAAGTATCTGCAAGCCAACGCCGGCATGATCAAGGGAATGGAACAGGCCTTGCTGGGACTGCCCAGTGAGAGTGCCAGAATGGCCACCTGTATCCTGTCCATCGGGCCGATCATTCTGCTGTACCCCCTGATCCAGAAGTACTTTGAAAAGGGCCTGACCATCGGCGCGGTCAAAGAGTAATCGGAAGTGCGCCGGCCAAAACCGTATTTGTTGCTTGAAACAAGCAAGAAATAAAAAACAATATACAGGAGGAGAACTATGAAAAAAACCAACAAGCTGCTTGCTCTGCTGCTGGCCGTCCTGATGGTCATGTCCATCTTCGTCGGCTGCACCAGCAAGGAAGCCACCACCGACACCCCCAGCAACACCACCGACACCCCCGACACCACCAATGAGACTGCTCCCGAAGCTTCCGAAGACCGCGAGTTCGTGGAACTGGACTTCTACATCATGAACAGCCCTGTCACCGACCAGGAGCGCGTCATGGAGAAGGCCAACGCCATCATTGAGGACGCCATCAACGCCCACCTGAACATCATCTGCATCGATCCCGGCACCTATGCCGAAAAGATCAACCTGATGATCAACTCCGGTGAAGAGTTCGACCTGTGCTTCATGGCCAACTGGGGCGACATCAACTTCTTTGAGAATGCCGCCAAGGGCGCCTTTGTCAGCATGAACGACCTGCTGCCCACCTACGCGCCCGAGACCTATTCCCGCATCCCCGAGGGCCTGTGGCAGGGTGTGACCGTCAACGGCAACATCTACGCTTCCGTCAACTATCAGCAGTGGGGCGTCGCCGCTCGTAAGGGCTATGCCGTCCGTATGGACATGGCCGAGGAAGTCGGCTTCGACTGGACCCAGCTGAAGGACATGGCGCCTCTGGACGTCCTCCGCACCCTGGAGCCCTTCTTTGAGGCTGCCATCGCCGCCCATCCCGAGATGATCGGCTGGGAAACCTCCGCGACCTACAGCTTCTTCCTGAACGATCCTCTGTACTGGGATATGGAGCCCGTGGGCGACACCACCCAGCCCGGCTGGATCCGCTATGACGATCCCACCACGGTTGTCAACCAGTTCGAGACCGACGAGTTCGCCGAGTACTGCGACATCATGCGTGAGTATTATCTGAACGGCTACGTCCGTACCGACGGCGCCACCCTGCAGGATACCAGCCCCGACCGTACCGCCGGCCGTATCCTGGCCCAGTGGAACTATAGCTGGCCCGACTACATCGACTATCCTCCCACGGGCGTGGAAGAGCTGACCGTTCAGGGCTTTGCTGATGCCAACTACATCCCCGACGGCATGTCCATGACCACCGGTGACACCTGCCCCGCCGGCATCGTGACCTCCACCCGTACCGTGATCCCCGCCGCCGCCGGCCCCACCGCCTGTGTCGCCATCAGCGCCACCTCCAAGCATCCCGAGCGCGCCATGGAGCTCATTGAGCTGCTGAACACCAACGACGAGCTGTTCAACCTGATCCAGTTCGGCGAAGAAGGCACCGACTGGTACATCGACGAGAACGACGGCACCTTCCAGATGGTTGAAGGCATGTACAACTTCAACTACAGCGAGTGGGAGATCGGCCAGAGCTATGATCCCGACTTCGCCCGCTCCAGCTTCGGCCTCGCCACCGACCAGAACCCCATCGACACCCAGGCCAAGCAGCGCATCATCTTTGACGCAGACCTGAACGCCGACGCTTCCCCCGTGTCCGGCTTTGAGTTTGATCCCTCTCCTGTGAAGACCGAGCTGGCCAACTGCGGCGCCATCATCAGCGAGATGGTTCCCGTGCTGTCCAACGGCGCGGCCGATCCCGCCACCATGCTGCCCCAGTTCCTGCAGCGTCTGAAGGACGCCGGCGTTGACACCATCATCGCCGAGAAGCAGGCCCAGCTGGACGCCTGGAGAGCTGCCAACGGCAACTAATTCAACCAAAAATCCAAGCCTCTTCTGAGGCATCGCCGCAGGGCGCGGCGGCACGGCTTGCCGCGCCGTCGCGCCCTGTGTGACGTGTGAGGCAAACCCATGAGACTTCCACCGAAATACTGCGACCGATATACGGCCCACACCATCTCCCGCTGGGATGAGGGCCTTCCCCTCGGCAACGGCGCCATGGGCGCGCTGCTGTGGGGCCCCGCCAATGCCCTGCGCCTCTCGCTGGACAGGACGGACCTGTGGGATACGACGCCTTATCCCGGCGTATCCGAACCGGAATTCACCTATGCCAACCTGGTGCGTCTGGCACGGGAGAAAAACGAAGCGGAAATCCGCCGCATCTTTGACGCGCCCTATGAACATACAACCCCCTGCAAGCTGCCTGCGGGCAGAATCGTGCTCCATCTGCCGGAGACGGCCCAGGTGGAGAGCCGTCTCTCCCTGGCCGGGGCTGAAGCAAGGCTCCAGGCGGGGGACATCAAACTCGAATGCTTTCTCCATGCCCAGGCGCGGTTTGGCCTCCTGAGAATCCGTCCGTCCCTGGCGCCCCTGGAGTTTACGTTGGAACATCCGGCCTACGCAGGACCGGACAGCACGGAGCCCGCGCCGCCCGGCTCCCTGAAAAATCTGCGCTATCCCCCGGCGGACGCCTTCCGGGGGCCGGACGAGGCCCGGTTCGTCCAGGAGACGGGCCAAATGGCCTACGGCGTTTTTGTCAAGGCCCGCCGGACGGCATCGGAAACGCTGCTGGCCTTCACCGTGGCGGCCTCCCGGGACGGTCCCCGGTGGCGGCAGGACGCCCTGGACTGGCTGGACAACGCCCTGGACGAGGGCTATGACCGGAGCTTTGTGTCCCACTGTCAATGGTGGGCGGATTTCTGGGGCAAGAGCAGCCTCCGCCTGCCGGACCGGCTCTATGAAAAGAACTGGTATCTGACCAACTATATTCTGGCCTCCTGCTCCCGAAAGGGCGCCTACCCCATGCCTTTGCAGGGGGTCTGGACGGCGGACGACGGAAGCCTGCCTCCCTGGAAGGGCGACTACCACCACGATCTCAACACCCAGCTCTCCTATTCCCACTACTGCAAGGCCAACCATCTGCCGGAGGGGGAGAGCTTCCTGGACTTCCTCTGGAGCCACAACGACTGCGCCCGCCGCTTTGCCCGGGAATTCTACGGCGTGGAAAAGGGCCTCTGCCTGCCCTCAGTCATGTCCATCGACGGCCAGCCCCTGGGCGGCTGGGCCATGTACGCCCTCTCTCCCACCAATCAGATCTGGCTGGCCTTCCTCTTTGATATGCACTTCCGCTACACCGGCGACCGCGATTTCCTGGAAAACCGGGCGCGTCCCTATCTCCGGGAGACAGCGGATTGTATGCTGGGTCTCCTGGAGGAACGGGACGGGCGGCTGTACCTGCCCATTTCTTCCTCGCCGGAAATCCACGATGACCGGGCCGAGGCCTTCCTGACGCCCAACAGCAACTATGATCTGGCCCTGCTCCGCTGGCTCTTCGGCCGCCTGGCGGAGCTGGAGCCAGAGAACCCGTCCTGGCAGAAGGTCCTGCAAAAGCTGCCGTCCCTGGCGGTGGATCAGGACGGCGTGCTGCTGCTGTCGCCTGACGAGGCCATCCGGGAGAGCCACCGGCACCACTCCAATCTCATGGCCATCTATCCCCTGTGCCTGCTGGACCCGGAGAATCCACAGGACCGGAAAATTCTCGACGCCAGCCTCCTGGACCTGGAGCGGCGGGGGACGGGCTGCTGGTGCGGCTACTCCTTCGCCTGGGCGGCGGCCCTCTACGCCGTGCAGGGCAATGGAAACGCGGCGGCCCGGCAGCTGTGGCTCTTCTGGAACGACTTCTGCGGCTCCAACGGGTTCCACCTCAACGGCGACTATCTGGGAAGGGGCTCGTCCTCCTTCCACTACCGGCCCTTCACCCTGGAGGGCAACATGTGCGCCGCCGCAGCGTTGCAGGAGATGCTGCTCCAGTGCCGGAACGGTGTCCTGAAGCTGTTCCCGGCTATCCCGGACGAATGGAAGGAGAAGACAATCTCCTTTACCGGCTTCCGCGCCGAGGGCGGCGTCCTGGTCTCCGCCCGCCATACCCAGGGCCGCGTCACAGCCCTGACCCTGAAAGGCAGCGGCCCCGTGCGGCTCCGCTGCGCCGAAGCACTGGAGTCCCTGGCCCGGAAATACGGCTGGCCCCGCAGCGAAACCTGCTGGACCGCGCCCTGCGGCAGCTATCGTGAATAGGAGGCCATGCCATGCTGGATACGCTCTGTTTTGACGCGCCGCCGGTCCTGACGCCCTGCAATAAGGTCCCGGACGGCCCCCTGGCCGGAAACGGCGACATCGGATTGGCCCTGGGCTGCCCGCAGCCGGGGGAAGTACATCTGTATCTTGGAAAAAACGACCTCTGGAATTCGTATTCTCACTGGGAGACCCCCGGTATGCGCGGCTTTGGCGCGCTGGCGGTCCGCTGCCCCCAGGCTGCGGGCGGCTACCGGGCGGAGCAGTCCTTACAGGACGCGTCGGTGACGGCCATCCTCACCGGTCCGGAAGCGGAGCTGTCGGTCCGGTCCACGGCGCTGCGGGGGAGTCATTTGATTCTCCAGGAGATCACCTGCCGGAAGGGCAAAGGACGGGTCTCCGTGGATTTCTTCCTGACCACAAGGGCCGAGGACGTGCGGACCGCCGTGGAGAAGCAGGACGGAACCATCCGCGCCTATAAATGCTATGACACCCCCAAACAGGAATGGCCCCTGCGGGCCTACAGCCGGACCAGGGTTCTCAATCATAACAGCCTGGAATTTCCCCTTGCGGAAGGGGAGACCGCCCTGGCAGCGACGGCGCTTTTTACCAATCAGGACGGCGCCTCGCCGGAGGCCCGCTGTGAAAACCTGCTGGCTGCCCTGACGCCGGAGACCCTGGAGAAGATGGAGGCCCGGCACCGGCAGTGGTGGCGGGACTTCTGGGCGGAGAGCCATGTGAAGCTGCCCTCGGAGCCGCTAATCGAGCGGTACTGGTACGCCTCCCAGTATCTCATGGCCTGCTGCTGCGAAAAAGGAAAATTCGCCCCCGGCATTTTCGGCAACTGGGTCACCACGGACTATCCCGCCTGGGGCGGCGACTATCATCTGAATTACAACTACGAAGCGCCCTGGTGGGGCCTCTATTCCTCCAACCACATCGCCCTGACCGAGCCCTATGACCGGCCGCTGCTGGACTATATGCCCCGGTCCCAAAAGGCTGCCCGGGAGAAGCTGGGCTGCCGCGGCCTCTACACCCTGGTGGGCATCGGCCCCAAGGGTCTCCGGACCGCCGCCCTCACCGACAAGGAGGGCAACGACGACGTGAACTACTGGGGCCAGAGGTCCAACGCCGCCTACGCCGCTGTCAATATGCTGATGCGCTTCTACGCCACCTATGACGAGGACTACGCCCGAACCACGGCCTACCCCTATCTGGAGGAGACGGCCCGCTTCTGGTTGGACTACCTCTCCTGGGAGGACGGCCGCTATGTGGTGCGGGACGACTGCATCCATGAAAATCAGAAGGCGGCCCTGGGCGTCTTCGACTGGTGCGACGAAAACACCCCCGATGACAGCGGCCACTGCAATCCCCTGATCACCCTGGGCCTCCTGCGGATGCTGTTCCAAGGCCTGCTGGACATTTCGGAGGTCCTGGGCCTGGAACCGGAGGAAAAGCCGCAATGGGTCCATGTGCTGAATCATCTCAGCAGCTTTCCCACCATGGAGCGGAACGGCCGCCGGGTCTTCCGCTACACCGGGGAAGGCACCGACTGGAACGGCAACAACAGCCTGGGCATCCAGCACATCTTCCCCGCCGGGTGCGTGGGCCTCGGCTCCCCGCCGGAGCTGCTGGAAATTGCCCGGGAGACCTTCCGCCAGATGGACCGCTGGGACGATTACAACGCCTTCCCCACCTATTTCCCCGCCGCAGCCCGGCTGGGCGTCCCGCCGGAGACCATTCTCCGCCACCTCAACGAGCAGCTCCAAGCCCACGGCTATCCCAACGGCTTCGTGTTCTACGGCGGCGGCGGAATCGAGTGCTGCAGCGCCGTGCCGGTGACGGTCAACGAAATGCTGCTCCAAAGCCACGAGGGCGTGCTCCGGCTGTTCCCGGTCTGGGACCGGAATCGGGACGCGGCCTTCCGACGCCTCCGGGCCTGCGGCGCGTTCCTGGTCAGCGCAAGCCTCTCCGGAGGCCGTCTGGGAGCAGTGGAGATCTTTAGCGAAAAGGGCCGGACCTGCCGTTTGCAGCCGCCATACCGGACTCCTATCCAGGTCCGGCAGGACGGACAGGAAATTCCGCATCGGGAGGAAGACGGCATCTTTGTATTTGAGACACAGCCGAACCAAACCTATGAGATCATTCTCGGAAAGGAAGCCAACCTATGACAAACCGTGAACGCTTTATCCGCACCCTGAAATGTGAACCCATCGGTGGCCAGGTGCCCACCTTCGAGCTGGTGTTCTTCCTGACCATGGAGGCCTTCGGCCGCGTCCACTTTTCCCAGCGGGCCTACGCCCAATGGGACCAGATGAGCGGCGCGGAGCAGATTCTCCATGTGAAGGACATGGCTGACCTGTATATCCAAACCGCCAAGCGGTACGGCCACAGCGCCATCTTTGTCCAGCCCAATGTGCAGCCCGAGCTAAAAAATCTGAATATGACCCAGTGGCTCCTGGAGGAGATCCGCGCCCAGAGCGGCGACGAGTATTTCCTGATGCTCCACGGCGACCCCACCTGGGCCATTCCCAACGGTGACAACATGATGGACTTTGCCACCCGGATGTATGAGGAGCCGGAGGAACTCAACGAGGAATCCCAGAAGCGCATGGATGAGATGCTGGAGGTGGCCGCAAAGCTGGACCAGATGGGCCACCTGGCGGACGGCTTCGGCCTCTGCTCGGATTACTGCTTCAATACCAACCCCTTCTTCTCCTGCGACATGTTTGATGAAATCATTGCGCCTTACCTCAAGGGCGTCCTGGACGGCTATCGCTCCATGGGCTACTACTCCATCAAGCACACCGACGGCAACATCATGCCCATCGTCAAGCAGATGGCCGACTGCGGCCCCGACGCCATCCACTCCCTGGATCCCCAGGGCGGCGTCAATCTGCGGGAGGTCCGGAAGATCGTGGGCGGCGATATCTGCCTGGTCGGCAACGTGAACTGCGGCCTGCTGCAGACCGGCACCGACGAGGAATGCGAGGCAGACGTTATGCGGTCCCTGCGGGAGGGGATGGCCGACGGCCGCGGCTACATCTTCGCCACCTCCAACTGCGCCTACACCGGCATGCCCCTGGCCCGCTATGAGCGGATGATTGAGCTGTGGAGACAGTATGGAAACTACGACAAATAAAATTCTGGTGGTCTTCAAGACCCATCTGGACCTGGGCTTCACCGGCCTGGCGGAGACGGTCCGGCAGAAATACATGACGGAATATATCCCAAACGCCCTCCGTCTGGCCCGGGAGACCCGGGAGAGTCCCTGCCGGTTCCGCTGGACCGTCGGCTCCTGGCTCCTGGAGGAATACCGGAAAGAGACCGGGGACAGCGGGGAGCTGGCCGAGGCAGTGGAAGCAGGCGACATCCGCTGGCACGCCCTGCCCTTCACCACCCATACGGAGTACATGGATGCCGGGCTGCTGGACCATGGCCTGTCCATCTCCCGGCGGCTGGATGCCCGCTACGGGCAGACGACCGTGGCCGCCAAGCTCACCGACGTGCCGGGCCACACCGCCGCCATGGTGCCCCATCTGGCGAAGGCCGGGGTGAAATTCCTTCACATCGGTGTGAACCCGGCCTCCACCGTGCCGGAGGTTCCGCCCCTGTTCTGGTGGCAGGCTCCCACAGGCGAGCGGGTCCTGGTCATGTACAACGGCAATTACGGGGAAATGACCCCCATCGGGCAAAGCGGCGTCTCGGTCTGTTTTGCCCACACCGGCGATAACTGCGGCCCTCAGTCGGCGGCGGAGATTGAATCCATATACCAAAAACTCCAGACCCGGTATCCCGGCGCCGTTCTCCGGGCGGCGACGCTGGAGGATGTGGCGGCGGCTGCCCTGGCCCAGGAAGCTCTGCCGGTGCTGGCAGAAGAGATCGGAGACAGCTGGATTCACGGCACCGGCTCCGACCCAGCCAAGACCAGCGCCTACCGCGCCCTGCTCCGCCTCGGCGAGACGCTTCCGCCGGCGCAGCGGACGGCTCTCTATGACGGCCTCCTGCCGGTGCCGGAGCACACCTGGGGCCTGAATGAAAAGACCCATCTGACCGGCACCTATTCCCGGGACTTCCAATATGGCGAGCACCGGTTTTTCGTGCGGCAGGAATTTGAAGCCGCCCGGAACACGCCGCCCTTCCGCCTGATGGAGCAATCCTGGCAGGAGCAGCGGGACTATGTAAGCCATGCGGCAGCTGCTGCCGGTGTGGCGCTGCCCGCTGTCCGCCGCGCGCCCACGGATCTGCACGGCTGGGAGCCGGTGGAACAGCCCCAGGGCCTTTCTTTTAGCGGCTTCACCGTGGACGCCGGCCCCGACGGCAGCCTCTGCGGCCTGACCTATGGCGGCCAAGTTTGGGCCGACGCGGCCCATCCCCTGGGCGGCTTCCGCTACGAGGTCTTCTCCCAGCAGGAATACGACCGCTTCCGCGCACAATATGTGACCAGCGACGAGGAATGGGCCATCGAGGATTTCGGCAAAATCGGCGTGGACAAGGCCAACGACCGTTACCGGTCTTACCGTCCGGCAATGCAAATCTACCGGAGAGAAGACGCTCTCCTGGCACAGGGGACTTTTCCCCGGGAGGCCCGGGAACGCTTCGGCGCACCGGCCCGGGCGGAGATCCTGTTCCAATTTGAAGACGGCGGCATCCTGGTGGACGCCGCCTGGTCCGGCAAACCGGCCAGCCGGATTCCGGAGGCGCTGTGGATGGAATTTTCCCCATGCGCCCAACTGAAAGCCGTCCACAAGCTGGACGCATGGCTGGATCCCTTCCGGGTGGTCCGGGGCGGCAACCGCCGGATGCACGTCACCCAAAAGGGCGTGGCCTGGGACGGCCTGCGCATCGAAGGCCTGGACACGGGCCTTGCAAGCCTGGGCGGCCCCACGCTGCTGCAATTTGACAATACCCTTCCGGAGCGGGACGCAGGCGCCTGGTTCTGCCTGTTCAACAACGTATGGGGCACCAACTTCCCCATGTGGTACGGCGAGGAAGCCCACTTCCGGTTTATCATCCAATTTTAAAAGGCGAAAAAAGGAGCGAGAAAATATGATTGATCTTGGTGTAATCGGCTATGGCGTCCGTGTGGATATGCTCATGGACAACCTGTTCAGCCTGGGCAAGGAGGTTCGCATCAAAGCGGTGGCGGATTTCAATCCGCGCCGGGTACGGGACCTGATGACCAAGGACGAGAGCGACGCCGAGCGTTACGATATGGAGCTGGATAAGATCGACGCCAACCTGCGCCAGTGCAGAATGGACCCGGACCAGATCACCTTCTACCACGACGCCGACGAGATGCTGGACCATGAAAAGCTGGACGGCGTCATCCTGGGCACCAACTGCAACACCCACGCGGTCCTGGCCAAAAAGGTCCTGGACCGGAACCTGCCTCTGTTCCTGGAGAAGCCCGTGGGCGTTTGCCAGGAGGACCTGGACCTCTTGAAGGCATGCGACAAGAAGCCCCATGCCCCGGTGGTGGTGTCCTTCCCCCTGCGGGTGACCAACCTGGTCCAGGAGGTCAAAAAAATCATCGACGCCGGGGCCATCGGCAAGGTGGACCACGTCCAGGCCTTCAACGATGTGGGCTACGGCTTCGTGTACTACCACGACTGGTACCGGGATGAAAGCGTCTCCCACGGCCTGTTCCTGCAGAAGGCCACCCACGATGTGGACGTCATCAACTATCTCACCGGCGAGACGCCGACGGCGGTTTGCGCCATGAAGTCCAAGCAGATCTTCAAGGGCGACATGCCTGAGGGCCTCCGGTGCAGCCGGTGCGAGAAGCAGTACGACTGCATGGAGAGCAGCTATAACATCATTCAGGTCCGGAACGACACCCCCCGCAGCGACTGGTGCTGCTACGCCAAGGACACCGGCAACGAGGACTCCGGTACCCTGATCGTCCGCTATGAAAGCGGTATGCACGCCATGTACTCCCAGAACTTCTTCGCCCGCAAGGGCGCGGCACGCCGGGGCGCACGGCTCTACGGCTACAAGGGCACCGTGGAATTCGACTTCATCACCCAGAAGATCTCCGTCTACGACCATATGAGCGACAAGGTGACCCATATCAGCGTGCCTATCCCCGCAAAGGGCCACGGCGGCGGCGACACGGCGTTGATGAAGAACTTCGTGGAGCTCTGCGAAGGCAAAACCAAGGTCTCCATTGCCCCCCTGTCCGAGGGAATCAAGAGCGCCCAGATCTGCCTGGCCGCCAAGAACTCCTCCGAGCAGGACGTGTTTGAAAAAATCACCCTTTGATACAAAACCGGATACGCCAAAATTGGAATTTGAAGGGATGTCCCCTCATGGGGCATAAGGGCTTGTACTTATCATCAAATTCCAATCCAATCGCGAACATGAGAGGATCATGCCCATGAATTTGAAAATTTCCCTTCGCGGCTATGACAGAAGCCGCAGGGTGGAGGAATACGGCCTGGAAATTCCCCTGAAAAGCGGGGAATTTGCGCTGACTTTGGGCGAGGACTTGTGCGGCGTCCATGTCCAAATGTGTAAAAACGGCGCGGAGGTTCGCGGCGAGGCGGCCTTCACCTTCCAAAAGCCCACAGCCCTGGCTTCCAGTGTGGCCGTGGGCCTGCGAACGGCGGACTGGCGGCAGGAGGACTTTGTCTTCGGCCCCGGCGCAGTGTACAACGGCAACCGCTTCCGCTGCCAGAAGCTGCCCTACGCCCCCTACGCGCAGATTCCCCTGGAAGAGGCCCTGACGGAGGCGCCGGTCGTCACGGATATTCCCCGGCTGTCGGACAGCGAAGCGCGGTCCAGAATCGAGCTTCGCGCCGGCGATCTGACGGTGCCTGCCATGGGCTGCTATCAGAAAGCGAAACAACGCGGCCTGCTGCTCTTTACCAAGCAGCTGTGCGGCGCGGACGATACGGGTCTGGCGGTGTATGAGGACCTGGAACAGGGAACGGCGGACTTCGTGGCCAGCGTCCCGGCGGTCCGGGAGGAAAAGCAGTACCTCTTCGGCGAGAAGGCCGACGGCTCCGGCTTCTATCCCCATATGGCTCCGTCCAACGACACGGGCCGCTGGTTCCGGGAAGGGGAGACCGTGACCCTGCCCTTCGCCGTCTACGACTTCGAGGCGGCGGATCTGCCTGCTTTCTTCGCCCGGTTCAACGAGGTCCGCGGCTGTCTGGAGACCGGCGAGCCGGCGGAGAGCGTGCCCTACGGCAAGGCCTACGAGACCATCAAGGAAAAATACCAGCGGGAAAACTATTCCCATAACGGATATTATACCGTGGGAATCCGGGACGACGTGCCGCAGCAGTGCTGGCAGGCCGGCTGGGTCGGCGGCGGCATGAACTTCTATCCGTTCCTGCTGGAGGACCGGGGCATTGCCCGGGCGCGGGGCCTGGCCAGCTTCCGGTTTATCCTGGACAAGCTCCAGCTGAAAAACGGCTGGGTCTGCGGCATGTACGCCAACGGCGTGTTCTACGGCGATACCTTCGACCTGTCCAAGCCGTCACCGGTGCTGCTGATTCGCAAGGACGCGGACCTGTTGTACTTCCTGCTGAAGGAGTATCTGGCCTGCCGGAGCGAGCTGGAGGACTATGGAGAGAAGCTTCAGACCCTCTGCGGCGCCTTCGTGCGCCTCTACCGGAAATACGGCCAGATCGGTCAGTTCGTGGATACGGACACGGATACCATCGTCATCGGCAATTCCGCCAGCGGTGTCATGGCGGTGGCCGCCTTGGCCCTGGCCTATACAGTGTTCCATGAACCGGCCTATCTGGAGACCGCCGAGGCCCTGGCCGGTCTGTACGATACCGATTATCTGAAGCAGGGCGTGGTCAACGGCGGCCCCGGCGAGATCTGCCAGGCTCCGGACAGCGAGGCGGCCTTCGCCATGGTAGAAAGCTATGTGGAGCTCTATGCAGTCACCGGCAAGGACCGCTGGCTCCAATGCGCCAAAGAAGCCTGCGAGCTGGCCCTCACCTGGGTGGTCAGCTACGACTTCACCTTCCCCCGGGACAGCGTGGCCTGCAAGCGCGGGGCCCACACCCTGGGTACCGTTTTCGCCAACGCCCAGAACAAGCACTCCGCCCCCGGCATCTGTACCCTGTCCGGCAGCAGCCTTTTGAAGCTCTACCGGTTCACGGGGGACGAAAAATACCTGTACTGGCTCCAGGCCATCTCCCGGGCTTTGATGCAGTTCGTCTCCACGGCGGAGCGGCCGGTCATGACCCTGGATGGGAAGTATCTGCCCGAGGGCTACGTCAACGAGCGGGTCCAGACCAGCGACTGGGAGGGCACGCACACCATCGGCGGCTTCCTCTACGGCTCCAACTGGCCCGAGGTCAGCGTGCTTCTGACCTATGCCGAGGTCCCCGGCATCTACGCTGACCTGCGGACCGGCAAGGCCTATGCCATGGACAGCGTCCGCTGCGGCGTGGAGGCCTGGAAGCCGGAGGAAAGCATGACCCTCCGGATTGAGAACCACACGGCCTATCCCGCGACCGTGACCCTCCTGGCCGACGACCCGGCAGACCGCGCCGCCGTGACCCAGAATTATTTTAACGCCATGCGGCAAATCCGCCTGGCTCCCGGCCAGCGCGAGACCATTACCATCGGCCGGTGAAGGAAACAGAAGTTGCCAACTGCGTCGAATTCCAATCTTTCCGACGCTTGCAGATCAAAAAAGGAAAGGAGACCGGCATATGAAGGAAAGCCGCGATGAAATACTCTTGAAAACAGAAGAATATCTGATTTTACCTGCCAGTTATCTGCAGCTTCCGGGTCTCCACGCCTTTGGCTACGCCAAGTTCAACGAGGCCAACACGCCTCTGGAGGACCACTACCACCCGGGCTGCATGGAATTCACCGTCATGCTGGGCGGAAGCCAGACCTACGAGGTAAGCGGAAAGAAATACACCCTGCTGCCGGGGGACGTGTTCACCAATCTGGCGGGGGAGATTCACGGCACCGGGGACGAGCCCCAGGGGATCAGCGAATTCTGTTTCCTGGAGATCGACGTGCGGAAAAAATCCGGCTTCCTGGGCCTGACGGCCCCCTGGGACCAGTGGATGTACGCCGCCGTCACCGGCTGGAATCAGCGCTTGGTCCAGATCCCGGAATCCTGCCTGGAGCTGGCGCAGAAGGCCTCCCGGTGCTTTTCCGCTCTGGTGGAGGAGCCCGACAATATCCGGATGCGGCTCCAGGGCCAGAGCCTGATTTTGGCGTTTTTCAATCAGCTTGTGTCCTCCGGCGCGGGAACGCGGCAGCTGGCCCGGGAAACCCAGGAGGCCATGGATTATATCGGCCTCCATGTGGCCGAGCAGCTGGAGCCGGAGCAGATCGCGGCGGCGGTGGGCGTGTCATCCGCCACGCTGAAACGACGGTTCAAGGAGGACATGGGGATGTCAATCCGGGACTATGTCACCCGCCGGAAGCTCCAGCAGTCCCGGGTTATGCTGCAGGACAACGCCATGAGCATGACCGAGATCTCATACGCCCTGGGCTTCAGCGACAGCAGCTATTTTTCGGCGGTGTTCCGCCAGTATATGGGCTGCGCGCCCAGGGAGTACCGCAGGCAGCGGATCCGGCAGCAGATGGTTGGGTGAAATAGACAAGAAAACATCTTGAATTTTGCCGGATTTCACAATTCTTGTGATTTTGAAGCCTTCCTGGAATTTATAGAATTTTATATGGATTTTTTCTATAATAAAAGAGGAAAATCGCTGCTTATTGGAAAAAAAGTTAGGAGGATGAAAGATGGGACATATCTGGAAACGCACGCTGGCGCTGCTGCTGGCGGCCGTTCTGGTTCTGGGCGTTCTGCCCGGTATGACCGTGAAGGCCGAAGCCGCAGGGACGGCGTGGAAGCAGTTCTACGTCTCGCCCGACGGCAATGACGACAACAACGGCGCGACGGCGGAAACTGCCTTCGCCACCATCGGGCGCGCCCGCGATGCCGTGGACGCGGTCAACGAGGACATGAAAGGGGATATCGTGGTCAACGTGGCCCCGGGTACCTACTATGTCACCGAAACCATCAACTTTGACGAATCCGACTCCGGCATGAACGGCTACGAGGTGGTCTACCGGTGCACCGGCGATCCCGGCTCTGCCCGCATCCTGGGCGGACGCGCCGTCACCGAGACCTGGGAGTTGGCCACGGCTGATGATCCCGACCTGTCCCCCGACATGGTGGGCAAGGTCTGGAAGGTGGAGCTTCCCGTGGACACCGTGGACTTCAACACCCTCTATGTGGACGGCAGCCGCGCAACCATGGCCCGGACCCCCAACGCCGCCAATGATCCCCGGTTCCCTGCCGGTAAGGACACCTATCTGTACGCCACCGGCGGCGCCAGCGGCGGCTATGGCATCTCCGTTCCCGGCGGCACCCTGACCGCGGCCCAGAGAGAGGCCGTGACCGCCGCCATCGCCCGCGGCGAAGAGGGCTGCCAGGTCCTGGGCTGGGACTGGGGCTACCACAACTGGTTCACCAGCACGCTGCCCATCACCGGCATCAGCGGCAACACCCTGACGTCTACCCCTGTGGAGGGCAATCCCCAGGCCAACCGGCCCAAGTATGTGTTTACCAGCGGCGCCCGGTTCTTCCTCCAGGGCAACCTGTCCTTCCTGGATGTGCCCGGCGAATACCACTATAATAAGCAGACCAATACCCTCTACTATTATCCCGCCGAGGGCGAAGACCTGCGCACTGTGGAGGTCATCATTCCTCAGGTCCAGGAGATCTTCCATCTGGAGAGCGCCTCTCTGGATAAACTGGACGTGTCCCAGGCCTCCGATCCGGAGAAGCAGGTCCATAATCTGACCTTCTACGGTCTCGAGGCCGGTTACACCGACTTCACCGACTCCTATTCCTCCGGCTGGAACGCCTTCGACACCTACGGCTGCGGTGTGTATCCGGAGGAAGCCCTGCGGGAGGGCATCACCCAGCCCAGCTATTGCGAGCAGACCGAGCGGGCCGAACACCGCAAGGGCGTGTTCACCCTGTTCCAGACCAACCATATCACCCTGGATTCCATGCGGATCGTCAACACCGGTTATATGGGCTTCTGCGCCTGGGGCAACAACGACCATATCACCATTCAGAATTCCGAATTCAGCCACATCGGTTTCCACGGAATCAACATTGACGGCGGCTATCCCGGCCCCGAGTCCGGCAAGTACAGCTACGGCCATCTGGTGACCAACAATGTCATCCATGACATGGGCGAGCTGGTGGGCCACGGCACCGGCATCCAGGCTTTGCAGCTCCATGACAGCGAATTCTCCCACATGGAGATGTACAACGCCGCCCGCCGCGCCATCTTCCTGGAGGGCGCATGGGCCTGCCGGACCGCGCAGGACGCCGATTTCAACCGTGTCCGGGACTCCGCCACCTACAACAACCATCTGGAGTACCTCTATCTCCATGATCTGCAGCAGGACGGCGGCGACGACGGCGCGATCTTCGTCTGCACTCTGTACCGCTATCAGACCGGCTACGCCGGCAACGGCGTGGACGACACCAAGCCCAACTATCTGGACCAGATCTACATGGACGCCGTAGGCGCGCCGTCCTCCAACAAGGACTTCAAGCCCAATTGCATCAACTTTGATATGGGCTGCGGCGGCGTTATCGCCTCCAACATCAAGGCGGTCAACCCCCAGCACTACAACATCCGCTACAACGAGGGCCAGGGCGAAGTGACCTTTGAGAACGTCAATATGGCCTACTATCATCCCATGGCGGATTCCAACTACAAGAATTTCGATGAATCCAAGATGGAGTACGACCAGATCGGCGTCAACAGCAGCTTCCCCTATCCCGACGCCGTGACCCATCTGACCGAAAAGACCTACGAGGACGTCTACTACCGTGAAGAGTTTGACAACGGCTTCGAGGACTGGTGGACCCTGGCCGGCGCGCCGGAGAACTCGCCCCTGTATTTCTCCGACAACGCAGACTGGGCCGGCAAATGCTTCCTGGCCGACGCCTTCTACAACAAGTCTGCCGACGGCTGCCGCATCGGCAAGCCCTTCGGCGTTGACCTGAACAAGGTCGTGGAGATCGACTTCTTCGACCACATGTGCGACGGCATGGAGAACGGCTACTGCGGCATGACCTTCCAGTACAATCTGAACTCCTTCGCCCGGGTGGACAACGGCTCTGCCGTCCGCGCCATGGGCGTGGATACCAGCGTCAGCTTCCAGTATTTCTGCTATAAGATCGGCAGCATCACCCGCGTCTCTTCTGTGCCCCGGGCCTACGGCTGGCACACCCTCAAGTGGGACTACACCGACGGGACCAACGTGAAGATGTACATCGACGATGTCCTGGTTGCCACCGTGCCCTCCGCGTCCTTCAACTACATCGAGATGGGCGACTACGGCATG
>CAMEIU010000018.1 GCA_945918815.1 uncultured Clostridia bacterium | reverse complement strand
CTACCCTCAGCGCCATCATGATTGCCATCTTCAGCGGCAACGCCGGCGGCGCATGGGACAACGGTAAAAAGTACATCGAATCCGGCGGCGTGGAGGGAGCAGGGAAGGGCACCCCTGTCCACGATGCCGCCGTGGTGGGAGACACCGTCGGCGACCCCCTGAAAGACACCGTCGGCCCCTGCCTGGATATTTTCATCAAGATTATGTCAACTGTATCCCTGGTGGCCGTCCCTGTCTTCGCCCAATATAACCTTGCCTCCCTCCTGGCAAAACTATTCTGAGACCGGTTTATCCAGACACTCGACAAATCCCATTTTCCCGTTTCGTTCCACAAAAAATAAAAGCAGGGACGCGTTTTGCGTCCTTGCTTTTATTCGCTTATGCCATACACAAACGCCGTGGGCAGCTTCCTGCCTTCCGGATGCTTGGCATCGGCGCATTGGGTCACAGGTTCTCCGTTGTACCAGAGGATCGCGCTGTTGCCGCCGTCCAGGTTCATGGCCTGCATGCAGCTGTGCCGCTGCAAAAGGGCGGCGCAGGCAGGCAGGTCCGCACCCAGAAGGCCCTGGCTGGGGATGCGGCCCTCAATCACCAGCATGAGAATCTCGCCCCGGTCCGTCTGTCCGATACAGACCCGGGGCTGGAGGCCGGACCAGGTGGAATCCACCACGGTCTCGCCGTCCACGATCAGAGCCGGATGGAACTCCACCGCGTCGGTGCAGTCAGCGGCGACCGGGTCGCTGCTGTCGCAGATATAGAACAGATCGTCCTGCCTTAGCTCCAGCCGTTTGTTGCCCTCCGGCAGGTGGGCGTCTCCATAGGCCGTTCCGCCGCACATGGCCCAGCCTGCCAGCGTTCCGCCGTCCTCGTCCTCAAAGCCGCTGCACGTCATGGCCAGCACGCCGTTTTGGGCCCGGGCGATTTCCCCTGCAGTTTCGCCTGTGACGCCCAGCAGGGAGGAGGCCTGAATGGACAGCCGCGACGGGTCCTTCGCCACGGCCAGAACGCCCCGCCATCCGCTGCCCTCCACCCGCACCAGAAGCAGCCGGTTGGGTACGTCCACGGCCAGAACCTGCTCTCCGCAGACGGTCCGAATCTCCGTTCCGCGGTCGTTGAGACCGGATTCGTTGACGGTCAGCTGGCTCCAGCCCTGGGCCAGGGCTTCGGGATGGCTGCGAAGCCAGGCATCCAGGGAGCTTGGCTTGATCTCCGAAAACAATGCCAAAAAGCTCTCCCGGTCCCAGACCTCAACCGGCGTCCGGGCCGTTGGCCGCACCGGCCACTGGGACCGGAGCCCGGCTTGAGCCTCCATGGCTGCCTGCCGCCGGTCCACAGCCTCCTGCACGACAGACTTCGGCAGCAGAGCCGTCGCCAGCCATTGGTGATTCTGGGTCCCCAGGGCTGTGGAGAGATAGGCGTCCCGCATACGGACAATCCAGGGCAGCGGCGCGTAAACCGCCGCCAGATAGAGAACCGCCAGAACGCAGGCCAGAAAGCCCAGCCATTTCCACCGCCGCTTCAAGTGGGAACCTCCTTATTCTTCGCTTCTGCCATACACAAAGGCCGTGGGCAGGGGGCGGCCGTCCCGGCTGCCGTTGGAGCACTGAATCACCGGCTCGCCGTCGTACCAGAGCATGGCGCTGGCGCCGCCGTCTACGCTCATGGCCTGCATGCAGTTGTGCCGGAGCAGAATGTCCGCGCAGGTGTAGAGATCGGTACCCAGAATGCCCTTGGCATACAAGCGGCCTTCAATGACCAGCATCAGGATTTCATACTTGTCCGTCTGGCCGATGCAGGCCCGGGGATGGATGCCGTCGTAGCCCCAGGGCACCACGTCCTGGCCGTCTACCACCAGGGCAGGCTGCCACTCCACCGCGTCAGTGCAGCCGTCGCCCACGGGGTCCGAGGCATCGTAGATATACAGAAGATCGTCCTCATGCAGCTCCAACCGCTTTGCGCCCTGGATAGTGGAGTGATTGCCCAGGGCTTTGCCGTTGCACATGGCGTAGCCCAGCAGCAGGCCGCCGTTGCCATTGCCGTTGGGATCGTCAAAGCCGCTGCCGGTCATGGCCAGGACGCCGTTATGGGCCTCGGCGATGGCGGCGGCGGTCTTGCCGACGACGCCTAGCTGAGAGGATGGCTGCAAAGACAGCCGGGACGGATCCTTCGCCACGGCCAGCACACCCCGCCAGCCGGAGCCTTCCACCCGAACCAGCAGAATCCGGTTGACCGCGTCGATGGCAAGCACCTGCTCGCCGTGGACGGTTTCGATGTCCGTGCCGCTGTCGTCCAGCCCCGCTTCGTTGATATAAATCCGATCCCATCCGTTGTCCAGCGCTTCGGGATGGGCGTTCAGATAGGCGTCCATGGAGGTCTCGTCCACCTCGTAAAACAGTTCAAAGAAAGACGCCCTGGCCTGAGCCTCCTGTTCTTCCTCCGTCTGGACGGGGACTTCTGTCACTTGGGCAGGGATTTCCGTGGGTTTGGTATCCGGTTCCGGCTCCGTGGCTTCCGGTGTCTTGGTCCAGCCGGAACTGAGACCCTTCTGGGCGTCCATGGAGGCCTGCCGTTTGTCCATGACCCCCTGGATCACGTCGCCGGGAATAAAGGCCGTTGCCAGCCATTGGTGGGACATGGTGTCCATGGCGGTGGAGATGTAGATGTTCCTCCACTTGGTGATGAAGCTGTTGCTGGAATAGACGGCGGTGAAATACAAGACTTCCACGGCCAGCAGACAGCAGAGAACGGCGGCCAAGGGCTTGAAGGGATTCCGCCGCCGCGCCGCGGCCCGCCCCTTCGCCAGCCTGCTCCCGCCGGTACTTCCGTATAGTTTCATAGGGAATGCTCCTTATCCGTTTCTTCTACTCTATAGACGAAGGAAAACGGAAAAAGTTGCAGCCCGAAAGAAATATTTTGCCGGGAAATTGGAATTTGTTTATCAATGGACAATTGACAATGCACAATGGACAATGCAGGTGTTTTCCTTCGGAAAATGATCTAAAATTGCCCGCTTTCCAGAATGCTGTAAGGGCGGCCCCGTGTGGCCGCCCCTACAGATCGCCATTGCCTTGCAAATCCCGATTTCGCGGCATCTTTTCCAAATCAAAAACCCAAGGGCGCGGTTTCATACGCCCTTGGGTCGATGCTTATTCGCTTCTGCCGTAGACGAACGCCGTCGGCAGGGGACGGCCTTCGGGGAGGCTCTGGTTGGAGCATTTGGTCACATACTCTCCGTCGTACCACATGATCGCGCTGGTGCCGCCGTCCAGGTTCATGGCCTGCATGCAGCCGTGCCGCTTGAGGATCTCGGCACACTCAATCACATGGGTACCGTTGGAACGCCAGGGCATCCGGCCTTCAATGACCAGCATCAGAATCTCGTATTTGTCCGACTGGCCGATACAGGCCCGAGGCTGAATGCCGGTCCAGCCGCAGTTGGAGTCCACCACGATGGTGCCGTCGATGATCAGCGCAGGCTGGAATTCCACCGCGTCGGTGGTGCCTTCGCCTACGGGATCGCTGGCGTCCTTGATGTACATAAGGTTGTCCTCATGGAGCTCCAGCCGCTTGTAGCCCCAGCCCATGTGGGCTGTGCCATAGGCGGTGCCGTCGCACATGGCGTAGCCCGCCAGGATGCCGCCGTTGCCGTTGCCATCGGGATCGATGAAGCCGCTGCCGGTCATGGACAAAACGCCGTTGTGGGCATCGGCAATGACGCCGGCGGTTTCTCCGGTGACGCCCAGGCGGCTGGAGACCTGCACCGTCAGCCGGGCCGGGTCCTTTGCCACGGCCAGGACGCCGATGTAGCCGGAGCCCTCCACCCGGACAAGCAGGATCTGATTGGCCGCGTCGATGGCCAGGATTTGCTCGCCGTAGATGGTTTCAATGTCCGTGCCGTCGTCGTCCAGACCGGCTTCGTTGATGTAGAGGTTGTCCCAGCCGTTGTCCAGAACCTCAGGATGGGCGTTCACATAGGCGTCCAGAGAAGCCTCGTCCACCTCATAGAACAGCTCAAAAAAGGCCTCCCGGGCCTGGGCGATCCGGTCTTCCTCCGTTTCCACGGGGACCACGGTGACGTCGGCGTCGATCTGGACGGGGCCATCGTCCTGTTCCGGTTCTTCCGGCTCCGGTTCCTTGGTCCAGGTGGAGGCCTGACCAATCTGCTTTTCCAGGGCGGTTCTGCGCTGGGCCAGGACCTCCTGAATGATGTCGTCGGGGATGATGGCGGTGGCCAGCCACTTGTGGCTCAGAGTATCCATGGCGGTCTCAATGTAAATGGTCCGCCATTTGGAAATAAAGGCGTTGTTGGAGAAAATCGCCGTAAAATATAAAATCTCGATGACCAGCAGGCAGCCCAGAACGATGGCGACCGCTTTCAGGGGATTGCGCCGCTTTTTCTTGGGCGCTTCCCGTACCGCCACGGCGCGGCTCTGCTGCGGCGCGGCGCCGCCTGCCGCCTGTATTTTCTGGCGGTTCTTTGCCAGCCGGGAGCCGGACCGCTTGCTTCCGAATAATTTCATGTGACTCATCGTGCTCCTTTTGCTTCAAAAGAGTAGTGGAGTGGATAGACGTACAAACATTATTCTAGCATACTTTGTTCAGAAATGCAAATTAGAAAGGTTTTTTTCTGGTATGTTCTGTCAATCAGACGAAAATCACAGGATCGTCCCCCTGCGGTCTTTACTTTTTGATGAAAGGGACGTAAAATAATTCTATCTTTTTCAGAACCTGCGCTACATACGCTCTTGAGGAAAAACCAATGATTATTACCGTAACTCTGAACCCCGCGTTGGATAAGACTCTGACCCTTCCCGGCTTTGCCGTGAATACGGTCAACCGCGTGCAGAATATCCGCCTGGATCCCGGCGGAAAGGGCATCAACGTGTCCAAGACCGTCAAGGCTCTGGGGGGCAGGACCCTGGCCATCGGCGTCCTGGGCGGCGCGGCCGGCGGCTATATCAAGGCCGCGCTGGATGCCATGGATCTGCCCAATGATGTGGTGATTACCAATGAAACCACCCGGACCAATATCAAAATCATCGATCCGGTCCTCCAGACCAACACCGATATCAACGAGCCTGGCGGCCCCATCTCTGAGGAAACCCTGCAGGCCGTCTGGAAGAAGCTGACCCAGGTGGTCAATCCGGGGGATACGGTGGTCTTTGCCGGAAAGAATCCGCCTGCCATGGCCGATGCGTGTCTGGCCCAGTGGATCTGCCAGCTGCGGGAATTGGATGTGCGGACCTGCGTGGATACGGTGGGCCGTCCCATGGCCCTGGCCCTGGAGGCCCAGCCGGATATCATCAAGCCCAACAAGGCGGAGCTTTCGGAGATCATGGGCCGGAACCTGATCACGGAGCAGGAGATCCTGTCCGCCGCCCGGGAGCTGGCGTCCAGAGGAGTTGGCCTGGTGGCGGCCTCCATGGGCAGCGACGGCGCGGTGTTCGTCACAAAGGACCAGGCCTTGCGGGGCTATAGTCCCAAGGTTCCCGTGGTCAGCACCGTCGGCGCAGGCGACGCCATGATGGCGGCTCTGGCCCACTATACGGCCGCCGGCTGCTCCCTGGAGGAAACGGCCCGCCGCGCCATCGCGGTCAGCGTCGCCACTGTTATGTGCGACGGCTCCCAGGCCGCCGAGCTGGACAGCATCCTCCCCCTCATCGACCGGGTGCACATCGAGAAATTATAAAGCCAATATCACACACGGCAGCAGGCCCAAAACCTGCTGCCGTTTTTTTTTAATGGACAAATGATTGAAATAAGCCCGTTTCCAGGTAATCCATAGGGGCGACCGCAAGGGTCGCCCCTACGGCATTTTTTCTTCTAAAAAAAGGGGCACGAGGCTGCATCCTGAGACAGAACCCCGTGCCCCCGATCAAGGCGCATTACTCTGTGATGTTGAACGCGATGGGCGTTGTGGTCTGGACCCGCTGGCCGTTGAAGTAGATTTCCAGGGTGTAGCTTCCGGCCTCCTGGGGCGTGCGGAGCAGCTCGCCCACATATTTGTCGTTGGTCCACATGTTGTTCCAGACCTCGGTACCGCTGTAGTGGTCCACGGCGACGCCGTCGCTGTTGCGGACCACCAGAAGGATGGCGACCACGTCGTCACTGTCCTTGAGACGGCTCAGGGATTCGCAGGCGAAGGCGATGGACTGTTCCTTGGTGAAGCTGGTGGCGGTGGTCTTCAGATTGCTGATGGTCCAGTTTTCCTGCTGCGGCCGGATCCAGGTGCTCACATAGGCTTTGGGGAATCTGTAATCCGTGAAGTCCTCGGCGGCGGGAATCTTGACCGTCACGGTGGTCTCGCCGCTGACTTCTTTGCCGCTGGCCTCCTGAATTTCAATGGTGTAGGAAGTGTCGGGAATCAGACCCGTCAGGGTGATGCTGTTGCCCTCGGCTTGCTCGGCGGCGGCGCTGCCGTCGCTGCCCTCCATGGAGTAGGTCACAAGCCACTGGATCTCGTCCGAGGCGGCCTCGCAGCTCCACTGGACGTCCACGCCGCCGGTTTCGTTGACTTCTGCGGTCAGGGTCTGGATGGAGAGGGCGTTGGGGGTGACGTCAGTCTGATAGGCTTTCACCATGCTGTCGGAGGTAAAGAGGATGGTGTAGGTTACGCCGCCCTTCAAATCCTTCAGCTCCACGGTGTTGCCGGTGATGGTCTGGCTGAAATTGGTGCCGTCGGTGCCGGTGACCACCATGTCGCAGGTGATCGGCGCGTTGGGATCGGGTTCCGGCGAATAGACCAGGGTCAGAGTGGCCGTGGCATCGGAAATTTCACAGTCGATCCGCTCGATTTCCACCGAGGGCAGGGTGTGACAGGTCAGGACGTTGTCGCCGGTCAGGTGGATCTCATCGGGATCCAGCAGGGTCACGGTGTACTCCGTGTCCGGCTCCAGGCCCGTCAGCACCACGCTGTGGCCGGTGAAGACCTTGGTCTTGGGAGCCTGGCCTGTGGGACCGTAGGACACGGCCCATTCCTCCGGCTCCGCGCCGTCCACAATGAAGGTCAGCTCCGCTTCGCTGACGGTCTCCCGGCTGACGGTGAAGCTGATGAGATCGGTGGTGGCCTTGGTGGAGGTCAGAATGGAGGACACGCCGGAGATGGTCTCCCGGTCCAATCCCTCCACGGAGATGGTGTACTGCGCGCCGGAGGCCAGACCAGTAAAGGTGTTGGGCTCGCCGGTGTAGGTCTGCCGCAGCATGCTGCCGTAGGCGTCGGTGCAGACCACCTCAAAGCTGCCGGCGGCTTCCTCTGTGGTCACCTGCACCGTCAGGGAATCCACGGTCCGGTCCAGGGCCTCGATGCCGTTGATGGTCAGGGTGCTGGTCCGCAGGAAGAAGAACCAGACGGCCCCTGCCGCCAGCGCAAGGACCAGCAGCACCGCCAGCACCGTGGGCAGCCACCGGGCGGCCTTCTTGCGCTTCTTGGATTTCTTCGGCTGGCTGATCTGGGCCTTGGGGGCTTCCTCCGCCTCCGGTTCATCCTCGGTAAAGTGTCCGCTCTCCAGATCCCGGTGGACGGATTCGATCAGAGCGTTGAGCATTTCGTTGTCCGGCGAGAAGCTCTGCTTGAAGGTCTCGTCCATCTCCTCGGTGTTGGCGAACTGGACCGGCTCCACTTCTTCCTCCGTGGCATCCGGGGACACGGGCGCTTCGTCCGCCACAATGGGCGGGGTGATGGGCGCGTCGCCCACTTGATTGCGCAGCATGTAGTCCACAAAGGCCTGCTTCATTTCCTCCGGGGTCTGATAGCGGTCTTCGGGCTGAAAGGCACAGGCCTTATGGAGAATCTCTGCCATTTCATAGTCGGCAAACATGGGCGCCGGAAGATCCTGTCCGGTGATGCGCAGCTTGTCCGCCGATTTGGCCGAGGTCTTCTCGTCCTCCAGGGGCGCGTGGTTGCCGTTATAGATCCGGTAGAGGATGAGACCCACGGCGTACAAATCCACCGTTTCGTTGACGTTCGCCATGAGATTGAACAGCTCCGGCGCGGAATAGGGACTGAGCATGGATTCCGGCATGGAGCAGTATTTCAGATCCTCGACGCTGGCGATGCCCATATCGCCCAGCATGAAATGGCCCTGGCTGCTGAGATAGATGTTGGACGGCTTTACGTCCCGGTGGATGAGCCCCGCGGCCCGCAGGTCGGCCAGGGCGCTGCACAGGTCCACTGCCAGATTGACGGCGCTGGACTGGGTGATCTCGTTTTCAGCAAGGTACCGTTCCAGGGTAATGCGGTATTCCGCCAGAAGGAACACGTCGAAGCCGACGCCTTCCTCCTTGGGCCGGATCTCATAGCTCCGAAAGCTGTCCAGATTGGGGCTGTTGGCCAGGGCTTCCAGCTGCTCCAGCTCCGTCTGGTAATCGGCCACCACCTGTTGGTAGTAAGCCTGGGCCGCGTCGTTGTCCGCCGCCGCGCCGGTGAAGATCAAAGCCTCCACCTGCCGCTGGGATTCCGGCACAGAGATGTGCTTGAGAATATAAAGCTGATCGGACTTGGTGCTCTTCACACGGTAGACCGCGGTGCCGCCCCGCTTCCCGAGGCATTCCTGGATCTCCATGTTTGTCAGCAATGCAGTATTGAGTTCGATATCTGCCAAGCGCTTTCGCCTCCTTCAACTCATACTGATCTATTTTAGGCTATTTTACGCAAAAATGCAATACAATATCTTGGGACATCCCGCCGCGGCGAAGCTTTTTTTTCACAAGGCCCCAGAATGCAGAAAGAAGTTGGAATTTTGGGGAAACTGTGGTATGATAGCGGAGAAGGTACAAAAATTGGAGGTCCAAACAAATGGAATTAAAGACCTGTGAATATTGCGGCACAGAGTATGACGCCAGCCAGGGACGGTGCCCTATCTGCGGGCGTCCTGCGGCGGCTTCCGCCCCGCGGCAGTCCGATAGAAGCAATTCCGGCAAGGGCGGCGCAAGGCTTGCATCCCGCAGCGGAAAAAAGAAAGGAACAAAAGGGTCCCAGGACGACCGGATTCCCCGCTGGATGTGGGCGCTGGTCTGCGTCATTCTGGGATTGGCCGTGTTGATCGGCGCGCTGTATTTCTTCTATATCATGGGCTACTTTGGGAAGAAGAGTACCAACGAGGCTTTCCAGCCGGTCCAGACGGAGCAGCAGCCCCAGACCCAGGAGCCGGAGGAGACCCCGCTGGAGCCGGAGCCCGCGGAGGAACAGCCCGTGATTGCCTCCGGTACGGCCTGCACCAGCCTGACTCTGAGCCAGTCTGAAGTGACCCTGGACGAGCAGGGCGGACGAATCTTCCTGACGGCCGTGGCCCAGCCCATGGACTGCACGGATGAGATCGTGTTTGAGAGCAGCGATGAGAGTGTGGCCCTGGTGGACAGCGTCGGCATGGTCACCGCCGTGGCCCCCGGCGAGGCGGACATCGTGGTCACCTGCGGCATTATCGTCAAGACGTGCCATATCATCTGTGAATTTGATGCGGCAGAGCCGGAACCCGAGCCCGAACCCGAACCGGAGCCGGAACCCGAACCGGCCGGTCCCGCCGCCGACGGCTCCGACGCCTCCCTCAGCTCCGTGGACTTCACCCTGTTCCATCCCGGCGAGCAGACGACGCTGATCGTCCGTGATGCCCCCGCCGGTGCCAGCGTGACCTATGTATCCTCTGACACCAGCGTGGTCACCGTGACCAATGCGGGCCTGGTCACCGCCGTGGGCAGCGGCACCGCCACCATCACCGTGACGGTTAACGAGACCAAGCTCAAGTGTATTGCCCGCTGCAACCTGGGCGACAGCACCGAGAACAACGGCGGTACCGCCGAGGTGACCGGTCCCTGTACCATCAGCCATTCCGATGTGAGTCTGTTCTCCAGCGGAGAGCGGTTCACCATCAGCCTCACCGATGCCAACGGCAACACGGTCAAGGGCCTCAATTGGTACACCTCCGACGGCAGCGTCTGCTCCGTGGACGGCAGCGGCGTGGTCACAGCCACCGGCAAGGGCACCGCGACAGTCTCCACCACCTGCGGCGGCCAGACCTACAGCTGCATCGTCCGCTGCAACTTCGGATAAGAGAAAGTCCGAAGCCTTTTCCCTGGAGTGCGTCGCCTTGCTTCTTGCAATCGACCTGTATTTTTAGATGCACCACGGCAAACGAAAAAGCTTTTGTAGGGCACGGCCACTGGACGTGCCGCATGCAGGCAGCTGCATTCCGGGACCCACTGCCAAACGGCGCGTCGGGTCGCCGCGCCCTACAGCGCAGCGCTTTTTCACAACAATGACAGGCGCTTTCATGCGCATTTGTATTGATGGGAAGCCTGGGAAACGGGCTATTCCGATTTCCGCTTGCGGAACAGCAGCGTGATGCACCAGAGGCCCGCCAGGCCGACCAGGGTATAGATGATCCGGCTGACGACAGCCGTCTGGCCGCCGCAGAGCCAGGCCACCAGGTCGAATTTGGCAATGCCGACCAGGCCCCAGTTGATGGCCCCGATGATGGTTAAAATCAGGCAAATTGTGTCCATGGAATCCCTCCTATCTCTTGGGTTCTACCAGTTTGCGCAGATTTTGTCCTTTTATACGGCCAGGTGTATCCATTGGTGAACAAATCGCCTCATGTCGGGCACGGCCACTGGACGTGCTGATGGTAGGCAGCTGTATTTCGGAAGCATCTGCCAAACGGTGCGTCGGGGCGCCGCGCCCTACAAGTGTGTTTTTTCAAAGCAATGTACACCTTCCTTCGCTTTGATATGGCCTCAGTCCCAAATCAGACAGAAAAGAGCAACAAAAATGAAGTATATTTTGATCATCGGCGACGGCATGGCGGACAACCCTGTGCCGGAGCTGGGCGGAAAAACGCCCCTGGAAGCGGCGGAGAAGCCCGCCATTGACGCTATGGCGGCCAAAAGCCGCCTGGGCAGCGTGTTGACGGTGCCCCGCGCCCTGCCGCCTGGCAGCGACACGGCGATTCTCTCCATCTTCGGCTGCGATCCCAATCTCTATTTCACGGGCCGCAGTCCCCTGGAGGCTGCGGGCAGCGGCGTGCAGGTGGAGCCCGGCTGGGCCAGCTACCGCTGCAATATGGTCTGCCTGGAGGACGGCGACGGACCCTTTGAAGAGAAGAAGATTCTCTCCCACAACGCCGGTTCCATCGACGGTGCCACCTCCATCGCCATCATCACGGCCCTTTGCGCCGACCCGGAGTTTCATGCCGCCATGGAGGAAATCGGTATGCGCATTGCGCCCACGCCGTCCTTCCGCCATATCGCCATGCAGAAGGATGGCGATATTCAAGGCATTGTGTGTAAGCCGCCCCATGATATTCTGGGCCAGGTCATTGGGCCCTACAAATTCCACGGCAACGACAACGCCGGACAACTCTGGAAGCTCATGGCCCTTGCCAACCGGAAGCTGGAGCATCTTCCCCTCAATGAGCAGCGGCGGGCCGAGGGGAAAAAGCCCGCCAACGGCATCTGGTTCTGGGCCGAGGGCACGGCGGTGCAGCTGCCCAACTTTGTGGAGCACTACGGCCGTTCCGGCTCCGTCATCAGTGCGGTGCCTCTGGTCCACGGCATCGGCGTGCTGACGGGCCTGAAGAAGATCGAGGTAGAGGGCGCCACCGGCGAGGTGGACACCAACTACGCCGGAAAGCTCCAGGCCGCCAAGGACGCGTTGCTCTCGGGCGACGAATTTGTCTGCCTCCATCTGGAAGCGCCGGACGAATCCACCCATAACGGCAGCCTGTCCGACAAGCTTCTGGCCATCCATCAGCTGGACAGCCTGATCGTGGCCCCCCTGACGGCATGGATGGAGCAGCAGGGGATGGACTACCGGCTTCTGCTGCTCAGCGACCATAAGACCCTCATGTCCACCCGTACCCACGACGGTGACCCGGTGCCGTACCTGATCTATGACAGTACAAAGCCCCAGCCCACCGGCCTGAGCTACACCGAAGCCAACGGCGAAAAGGGCCCCTATGTAGAAAAAGGAACGGATTTGATGGGTCTGCTGTTCGAGACGGAGTAAGAAATGATCGCAGGCGCCCTTGTACCCCGCTGTAGGGGCGGCTATTAGCCGCCCGCATGAGGCACGAGGGGGCTCTGCAAATCCCGGTTTTCTGATCAGTCATAAAAAACCAATCCGCATAAATAAATTCAATCAATTGAAAGGGGAACACTATCATGAACGCATTCTTACCAGCCGATATTCTGCTTCCGCAGGTGGATTCCATGGAGAAGTGGGCGGTCATCGCCTGCGACCAGTTCACCTCCCAGCCGGAATACTGGCAGCGGGTCCGGGAGAACGCCGCCGGAGCACCTTCCACCATCAACCTGATTCTGCCGGAGGCGGAGCTGGGCACCGAGCAGGAGGCGGCCCACACCAAGCTGATCAACGCCACCATGGCCCAGTATCAGCAGGACGGCGTTTTCAAGACCTATCCCCAGGCCTATGTCTATGTGGAGCGGACTCTGGTCAACGGCTCCATCCGCAAGGGTCTGGTGGGCATGGTGGACCTGGACGCCTATGACTATTCCGTGGGTTCCACCTCCGCCATCCGCGCCACGGAGAAGACCGTGGTGGAGCGCATCCCGCCCCGTCAGCGGGTCCGCCGGGACGCCCCTCTGGAGCTGCCCCATATCCTGATGCTCTGCGACGACCACGACAAGGTCCTCATCGAGCCCATCGCCGCCAAGAAGGATTCCCTGCCGAAGCTCTATGACTTCGACCTCATGGAGGACGGCGGCCACATCACCGGCTGGCTGGTCCAGGGAGACGAGGCCGCGGCCTTCGACGCCCGCCTGACCGATTACACTGCCCATGTGGGCGACAAGTACAGCGACCTCTCCGGCGTGCCCATGGTGTTCGCCGTCGGCGACGGCAACCACTCTCTGGCCACCGCCAAGTCCTGCTATGAGGAATTAAAGGCCGCCCATCCCGGCGAGGACCTGTCCAACCAGCCCGCCCGGTATGCCCTGGTGGAGCTGGAGAACATCCACGACGAGGCCCAGGTCTTTGAGCCCATCCACCGCGTCATCACCAAGACCGACCCGAAGAAGCTGCTGAAAGCCCTGGAGGATACCTGGTGCGCCGAGGGCGGCTTCCCCGTGACCTGGTACATCGGCCAGGAGAGCGGCACCGTCTATCTGGACAAGGCCAAGAGCCAGCTGGCTGTGGGCGCGCTGCAAGGCTTCCTGGACGCCTATTTGAAGGAGAATCCCGGCGAGATCGACTATATCCACGGCGACAGCGACCTGAAGGAGCTGGCCGCCCAGGACAATGCCATCGGCTTCCTGCTGCCCGCCATGGAAAAGAGCCAGCTGTTCCGCGGCGTCATCGCCGACGGCATCCTGCCCCGGAAGACCTTCTCCATGGGTCATGCCCGGGAAAAGAGATACTATCTGGAAGGACGCGCCATCAAGTGATTACCTTACAGGAACCGGCCTACGCCAAGCTGAATCTGACCCTGGATATCCTGGGGAAACGGCCCGACGGCTATCATGAACTGCGGTCCGTCATGCAGCAGATTGCCCTCTGCGACGAGGTGGAGATCGATGTGGAGACGGGGGAGGACTGGTCTCTGGAGACGGACCGGGACGACGTACCCACGGATTCCACCAACCTGGCCTGGAAGGCCGCCGGGGTCTTCTATCAGGCCTTGGGCAAGGATCCCCAGGGTGTGACCATCCGCATCCAGAAGCGCATCCCGTCCCAGGCAGGGCTGGGCGGCGGCAGCGCCGACGCGGCGGCGGTTCTGAAAGCGCTGAACCGCCATGCGGGCAGCCCCTTCTCCCGGGAGGAGCTGGCCAGGCTGGGCGCCAAGGTGGGCAGCGACGTGCCCTTCTGCGTCTGGGGCGGCACGGCCCTGGCTGAGGGCAGGGGAGAAGTCCTGACCGATCTGCCGGACATGCCCCAGTGCTTTTACTGCATCGTCATGCCGGACTTCTCCGTCTCGACCCCGGCATTGTTTGACAAGGCGGATCAGGCGGAACTGACCTACCGGCCCGACACCCAGGCCATGCTGGACGCACTGAAAGAGGGCGACCTGTTGAAAGTGGCGGGCAATCTCTGCAACGCCATGGAGCCTCTTGCCGCGGAGGACCACCCGGATATTGCCGCCATCCGCACCATCATGGAGGACTGCGGCGCATTGGGCACCGCCATGACCGGCTCCGGCTCCGCCGTCTACGGCATCTTCGACGCCTTCGACATGGCCGCCATGGCCAGCATGACCCTGATGGAAAAGTATCAGACGTTTTTGTCCAGAAATATATAACAGCCCGGAAAATTGGAATTTGACGCACTGGCGCGGGAACGCCCAAGGCTCCCTTGTGTAAAGGGAGCTGTCAGCGAAGCTGACTTGCGGCAGCCGTTGGCGAGCTTGCGAGCCTTACGGATGCCCATACACCGTAGAGGGATTGTTTTTCCGGCTTCGCAAGATGCTGGAACTGCCATACAATCCCTCCGTCACGGCTTCGCCGTGCCGGCCCCCTCGAAGGGGGGCACGAGGGTGCGTCGACAAATCCCAATTCGTCATGAAAGTTTTTCCGTCAGAAACCGGTATAAAACGCGAAAACACCGTCCATAATGTAAGCAAAATCTTACATATGGACGGTGTATTTATGAAAACAAAACGGCATATTGCGATTCTATTGTTGGCTTTATCGGCGGCCCTGACGGCGACGGCGTTTGTCCTGCTCCAGCGGCAGCAGGCGGACCTGGCGGAGAAGCTGATTCGGCTCCATGTGGTTGCCAATTCCGATTCTGAGGCCGATCAGGCTTTGAAGCTCCGGGTGCGGGATGCGGTCCTGGCCGTGACGGAGCCTCTGATGGCGGAGGCTGCGGACCCCAAAGCGGCTCTGGCGGAGAATCTGCCCGCCATTCAGTCCGCCGCTGAAACCTGCCTGCGGGAGTACGGTGCGTCGGATTCGGTCCGGGTGACCCTGGGCCGGGAGGAATTTCCCACCCGAATGTATGACAGCTTCTCCCTGCCCGCCGGGGTCTATACGGCCCTGCGGGTGACCATTGGCGCGGGGAAGGGCCATAACTGGTGGTGCGTGGTATTCCCCTCCATTTGCTTCCGGGCCACGGCAGCGGATCTGGAGAGCGCCGCCGTCTCCGCCGGATTTACCGACCAGGAGGTCAAGCTGATCACGGAGGCCAACGAAGCCTATGTGCTGAAATTCAAAACCCTGGAGCTGCTGCAAAAGCTGCAAGCCTGGCTCCTGGGCCAATCGTAGGGGCGGCAATCTGCCGCCCGCTGGGAGGATACATATGAAAATCGAAACAGAGCGGCTTTGGATCACGGAATTCACCATGGACATGGCCGAGGCCGTGCATCTCAATTCCCTGGATGCAGATAACCGGCGGTTCGTCCCGGACGAGGTGTTTGAAACCGTGGAGGAAGCGGCGGAGACCGTCGAGTTTCTCATGGGCTGCTACAAGACCGGGGAGGGTCCCCTGGTGTACCCGGTCCTCCGGAAGGACGGAACCAATATCGGCTACGTTCAGGTGGTTCCCCTGGAACAGCAAGCCTGGGAGATCGGCTATCACATCGGCGGCGCCTACACCCGGCAGGGCTACGCCACGGAGGCGGTCAAGGCCTTCCTGCCCGTGATTCTGAATCAGCTTGGGATTTCCGAAGTCAAAGGCGTGTGCATGGCGGACAATCTGGCCTCCGTCAAGGTTCTGGAACGCTGCGGCTTCCAAAAAGAATTTGAAGGCGCCGGCCTCTACCAGGGGGAAGAACGGAACATCTGCCGCTTCCGCTATCAAATTCCCCATCCTTCTCGGTAGGGAACAAAATCTACACCTACGGGCGGCAGATATGCAGCGGTATCCAATCGGCAGCACTCAAGCCAGGATACGCTGGATGGCCTCCGCCACGCCGTTCTCGTTATTGGAGGCCACGACGGCATCGGCCAGGGCTTTCAATTCCGGCGCCGCGTTGCCCATGGCAAACCGCAGCCCGGCTTCCTTGAACATGGGAATGTCGTTTTCTCCGTCTCCGATACAGGCGATCTCGTCTTTGGAGATGGAAAGCTGCCGGGCGATGGCGGCCAGGGCCGTCCCCTTGGTGGCGGCCTTGGAATAAATCTCCACATAGGAGCCGGAATAAGCCGCGGCCAGGCCGCTGTGACCGGCCAAAGCCTGTTCCGTCCGCCGGCGGGCGGCTTTGGAGAAAAAGAAGAATTGCAGCTCTTCCACGTTCCTCTGCGCCTGCGCCGCATAGGGGATGATATGCCGCACCGTTTGTGAGCTGGCGGCATCCCGGCCGTATCGGAGCCGCCCCAGCAGAGACAGCATTCTGCCCTGCACCCAGTATTCATGTCCAATGTGAGCGGTCATGCCCAGCCCTTTTCCTTCGCATGCCTCCATCAGAGAAACGGCGGCCTCCAGAGGAATCTCCGCGCGGAAGACGTCGGTCCCTGTGTCCAGATCGGTGACGGAAGCGCCGTTGGAGGTGATGACATAGCGGTACAGCCGTTCTTCTTTCAGCTGATGTGGAATGCAGCTAAGCGTCCGGCCGGTGGTGGGGACCAGCGTCACGCCCCGGTCTCTGGCCCGGCGCAGCCATGTCATGGTTTCCGCATGGATCCTGTTCCTGGAATTAAGGCAGGTGCCATCCATATCTATTGCCAATAATCTGATCACGAAAGCATCTTCTCCAAAGTCAATTTAAAACATTCTAGCAAAAATAAAATTGAAATTCAACCTTTTTTCAGGCCTCTGAAAAGCTCCCTGTGATTTGGCGAAGCCCAAAATCACAGGGAGCTTTTTTCTGAAGATACCGGCAGAAACCGGCGTATAACGATTGGTCTTGCAAGCAAATGAAAGCCGACCGCCTCAAAACCACGCTGCCGCTCAGCGCGTTGCCTGTAACACCTTGATTCCGCTGGCCACCTCGGCCACGCCGGAGAATTTGTCGCTGTTGGTCACCACCACGGCGATGGCGTTGGAGTGACCGGCCGCCTGAATTTCATCCAGGTCATATGTGATCAGGGGATCGCCCAAGCAGACCTTCTGTCCTTCCTTCACATGGCAGCGGAAGCCCTTGCCTGCCATATCCACCGTGTCCACGCCGACGTGGATCAGGACCTCCAGTCCGTCTTTGCTGGAGAGGCCAACGGCGTGCATGGTGTCGGTACACTGGACAATGGTTCCGTTGAAGGGCGCGCAGACCTGCTTCCCGGCGGGGGAGGGAAGACTGCCGCAGCCGGGCCAATTCCGCGTTTCGCAGCGCCCGGTGCAAGAATCAGTATAATGTCTATAAAGCAAGGGCAAAGAGCCGGGAGGATAAAGAGAATGGATGAGAACATGGCGCTTACCCCATACGAAACAAGAGAAATTTTGTTTTATAAGACCGATAACGGCGATGTCAAGGTTGAAATTCTGCTTTGCATCGTCCACCAGCATAAAGCTGAACATCATCTGAATGCCCAGCAGCAGCGAATGGAAATCCCAGTAGATGGTTGGCTTATCCAGCAGCTCAATATGATAGCTGGGTGCAATGCCGCCGAAGGCAGCCATGGCCTTGCGGTAAAGATTTCTTGTATCCTCGTCAATGCTGTCATAGTCGTTGTAGTACAAAATAGAGGCGGTCAGCGTAAACGCCCAATTCTTGAACTGCTGGGCCACCCAATCATACGGCTCGGCGTACTCCCGCTGGAAGTTCATGTTCTTCGCCATCGGCTCATCCGTGAAGGTCATGGTCAGGGCAATCATCGTCCTGTCGCCAGCGACATTCCAGTTGGATTCCACGCCCCGCTTTACCATATCCAGCTTGTCAAAGGGATAGAACAGAGCAAGGTAATCCTCTGTTTCCATGGCCTCCTCTCTGATAAAGTGGTTCTTCGGCAGATAAACCGCTTTATAGTCCATAAACGACGGCATAGTGGGCAGCGCCGTCATCAGATCCAACAGACCGTAGTGGGTCACAAAGGCCAGAATTGCCTTTTCCGCCGCATCCTCCGAACTGCGGTTCATCGTCAGAATCCCCACATTCAGCGCCTCCAACACCATCTCGGAGGATTCCTTCAGCGGGTTATAGACGTCGGGCTTTGCGGTGTTCTCCGGCGTGGTATAGCGTTTTCCGTCCGTACCCATCTTGATCTCATAGCGGTCATACCGCACCCAATGGGAACGGGACTGCGTAAACAGATTCGTTGCTGGTTACTTCGGGACGCTTCTGGATTCCCGGATACCAGGAATCCCCATATACCACGTCATCATCTTCACGAATCAATGCAGCAGCCTGTGTGATATCGTGCTCATTCGCCG
>CAMEIU010000017.1 GCA_945918815.1 uncultured Clostridia bacterium | reverse complement strand
GAACTGGTCATTTTTCCGAGATTTCCAGATATTCCAGCCATTCAGTAAACCCTACCATAGCGGCCCCCTCCTTGGAATAGCCTCCGCTTCTGTGCGCCTGGGATACGACGCCGAACCCCGGCAGGACAAGAACTTTGCTGCCGGAGTTCGAAAAGCTTGATTTTATTGGATTTCTCGCAGAATGGGCGCCACCGTGACGCCGGTCTGGTGAAGCTGGTAAAGATACGTCCAGTTTTTTCCGTTGGTACGCCAGGTCTTGGGGCCGTAGTATTCTTCCTTCCGGTTGCAGTTATGGACCTGGCCAAAGGTGTTGACGCGGGTGCCGTACAGGGTGACGGACAACTGGTGTTTTCCCGCCGGTACTTGGGAGAAGACAGCCCGGTAAGGCTCCGCGAACACGTCCTGCCCCTGTCCGTCCAGCTCCACATGGAGCAGTGCGCCGTAATATTCGGGAATTTCCAGCTCCACATCGCTGCCGGTAGTTTCAACCTCGCAGCGGTAGGAGAGGTTGCCGCCGTAGAAGGGGAGTCCCTGCCGGGACAGATCTCCAAAGGCGATCCGGCGCGGCTGCTCCGTCAAGACGCCGTGGTCTCCCTCGATCTCCACGCCGAAGCCGCCGAGCAGATAACACCACTCCACGTTGACGCCCGGGCCGAAGGGAATCTTTATTTGCAGCGTATTTTCTCCCTCCAGCACCGCGCTCAAGGTTTCCACGCGGATCGCTTCATCCACATAGTACCGCTGGCCGGTCTTGACAACGGGCGCACCGTTCCACGTCAGCTCCGCCTGGCTTCCGCCTTCGAACGCCAGATCCACGGTGGGCAGGTCCGCCTTCGACAGAATGCGGAACCGCAGCTCCAGCACATGCTCAATGGGCTTGACCGGTTCCAGCCAGGGCTGCGGGAAGCTCTCGGTCCGCAGACCGTAGCCGCACTGCCGCCGTACCGCGTCGTCCAGCCGGAGCAGCTCCTCCCTGGGCTGCCAGGGGCCGCCATCCAGCCGGTATTCCGCCTGATCCAGCATGAGTACGTTGGGCTCCTCCAGGGTGTAGTCCACCACAGGCGGCAGGTAGGTCTCCGACAGGACCGTCCGCTCCGCCAGAGGCGGCAGGGCTGCCGTGATTTTGTCCGTAGGCCGCAGCCGCAGCAGCAGGGAATCCTGCGCGTATGCGCTGAAGCGGACCAGGGTCCATCCGTTCCAATGGGCGGCCGGTTCCTCGCGGATCTGTCCCGTCATGGCGTCGCACCGCTGCACGGCGTAGGTTCCGCGAATCCGCACGATAAAGTCTTCGCGACCGGTCTGGGTGGACCAGTGGTTCAGCTCCTTCCGGTTGTCGTGCTTGCCCTGGGCCACAAAGAGCCACAGGTCCTGCCCATCCCGGCGCAGCTGATAGAGCAGACGCTCGGAACGCTGGAAGTCCGGGCCGGTGATCTCCACATCCCGATAGGGCTCCAGCTCCCGCAGCAGCCGCGCCTGGTCAAAGCCAATGGTACTGCAAGCTTGGGCGAGGCGGACCGCGTCGCGGGAAGGCGCGCCGTCCACATAGGCGGGGGGATCGCCCAGGAAGAGAACCTTGCCGCCCTTTGTCGCCATGGCCTGCAGCGCCTCCAGGGTGGTGCGCCGCAATGTGGTCAGGCCGGGCACCACCACGGCATCGTAGGCCATTTGGCCCAGGTGCAGCGTCCCGTCCTCCGACGGCGCGTACTGTTCCGGCAGCAACGCCTCGGAGATGTAGTCAAAGTCCAACAGGTTGAACAGGAGCCACTCCGTGATGTCCTGAAAATGCCGGTCCAGCTCCTTGCGGCCCAGGGACGTGTCGCTGTCCGGTCCCATCTGCATCCAGTAGCTTTCAATGGGGTGGACCACCGCGATGCGGCAGCAGGCTTTGCCGCGGGTCATGGCCGTGTTGACTCTGGCAAAATAGTCTTCTATGATATGGTATTTCCGGTACCAGGGAGAATGGGCGTCAATGGGCGCGGGATAGTCCCGCTTGGATTCGCCGCCCATGGACATCCAGGCTAGGTGCGGCACCCGCGTGGTGATTCCCAACGCCGCCTGCCAGTCGCCCTGATGCTTGTGGCCCCGGAAATCGTAGTCCCAGTTGGTGACGCCGTAGAGTTCACTGGTTACGCCAGGCCGCCCGTACTGCCGGGACACGCTTTGGGCCTGCTTGGCGGTGGTATATTCATGACGGTCCGCCAGCATATCAATGCCCGGCAGGGAGAAATGGCGGAGGACCCGCATGACCTCGCCGACAACCCGGGTTTGGCTCTCCAGCTTTTCCTCAAACAGCACATGGCCTGTCAAAAGCAGATTGTGGGCGTCACACCAGTCGCCCAGGGTCTTTCCGTAGGCTTCGGCGAACATGAAGGCAACACAGTCGTAATATTCATATCGGATCTGCGACAGAACGCCGTCTGCCCGTTCCCAGAACAGCTCCGGCAGGGCATCCAGAAGGCTCCGGCCGTATTGCGCCTGGAAGCGCGCCTCCATTTCCTCCGTGTAGGCAACGCCTACTTCCTGGGGAATACGTCCGTCCGTCATATTTTCCTGCTTGTGGAAGCATGGCTCGTCCGTAAAAATAGCCGGCACGGTTTTGGAGAACTGGTCTCCTACTGCCTGGGCATACCGCTCGTGGGTCACCTCAATAAAACGCTGGATGGCTTTGGAATTCAGCGTATCCACATAGGGCTGGTTGTTGAACCAACGCAGCTTTTCTGTTACGACCAAATAGGCATACCAGACGTTCTCTCCGGTTTCCCCGTCCGCAAGGCGGCGGTAGGATTCCAACTTGCCGTCCCGAAGCGTGACGCTGTATCGGCAGAGAAGGCGGATATCGCCGTTTTTGGATAGGCGGGAGGTCTGAATCAGCTTCCGATCCAGAAAGCCTTCGGGATAGCAGGTGGGCGTAAACAGAAGATAGCGGCTGGCGAACTGACGGTCGCAGGTTACCCGGCCACCGCCGACGCCGGAGGGCCACTTATCCTCGTCATAGAGCCAGGTCAGCAGGTCCAGTTGGTCTCCGTATTGATTGCAGTGCTGCACCAATTCCAGAAACTCTTTCCCCAAATATTCCGTCTCCAGTCCGATCCGGGCGTGAATGTGAAACCCGCCAAAGCCCATTTCACGGAAGGTCTGCATTTGCGCGTCCAGCTTTTCGGACTGCAGCTTTCCGTTCCAGGACCAGAACGGCGTGCTGCGATATTCCCGGGTGGGATTTTGAAACAGCGCTTCGGAAAACGGCGCCTGATTGGCCTCGTACATAATTCCAACTCCTTTTATCCTTTTACGGCGCCCATGGTGACGCCTTCCATAATTTTTTTGTTCAGCGCCAGGAATAAGATGACCGGCGGCAGAGACACAATGACGATTGCCGCGAACAGATGGCCCCAGTCGGTGGAAAAAGCGGACTGGAAGGTGTAGATGCAAAGCTGCACGGTGGTGCTCTTGGACCCGGACAGAAAATACATGGGGTTGATGAAGTCGTTGTAGACCACGGTGGAGCGGAGAATGACCACAGTGGCCGTGATGGGCTTCAAAAGAGACAGCTCAATGCGGAAAAACAGTCTCCAGGGACCGCAGCCGTCCACGATGGCCGCCTCGTCGATCTCTCGGGGCAGGGACGCAATGTAGCCTTTGTAGAGCATGGTGGAAAACGGGAACATGATGGCCACTTCCACCAGGACCAGGCCGGGAATGGTGTTAGCCAGATGAAGCTGACTCAGCATCCAGTAGGTCGGGATGATGGACAGCGGCGCAACCAGGCCGGCCAGTACGATCTTATCCGATGCCTGCGTCAGCCTGCCGCCACGGCGCTGCATGACGAACGCCGTCATGGAAGAAACCAGGACCAGAATTACAATGGTGCTGACGGTGATGATCACGCTGTTGAGAAATGCGCGAAGAAACACATGGTTGTTGTAGTTCCACACATAGGACAGATTTTCAAAGAGATTCCACTCCGTGGGCAGCGTCAGGGACAGCCGCGCCGCCTCCGCCTTTGTCTTGCAGGCGTTGATCAGGATGAAGTAGAACACCACCCAGTGGGTGCCGATGGTGACAAGCAGGGCCAGAGCCTCTCCCAGCTTGCTCCAGACAGAACGCTTTTTGACCATTAAAGATTCACCGCCTTCTTGGAAATGTAGCTGTTGAGTGGGAATACAATGGCGCAGATGATGACGAACATGATCACGTTGCCGGCGGTGGCAATGCCGTAATTGCCTCTTGCAAACAGCTTATAGGTTACGGTGCCGAGAATTTCCGTGGCATAGCCGGGGCCGCCTTCGGTCATGGTCCAGAGCAGCTCGTAGCTCTTCAGACCGCCGATCAGCGAGAGGGTCAGGACCGAGTTGATGGAGGGCACCATCAGCGGCAGCGTGACCTTGAAGAACTGCTGGGTGGAACTGGCGCCGTCCAAGGCCGCCGCTTCGTAATAGTCCTTGGGAATGGCGCCCAAGCCGGCCAGATAGATCACGACGGAGGTTCCGATGCCCTTCCAGACGTCGACGCCCATGACGGAAAAGAGCGCCAGCTTGCTGTCCGTCAGCCATTTGACCTTCTCAATGCCGAACAGGCCGAGGACCTGATTGAACAGGCCCGTGGTGGGATGCATCAGCGCGGAGAACGTGATGCCCACGGCAACGGCGCTGAGCATGGTCGGGAAATAGATCAGGCTTTTCAGATACGTACGGCTGCGGACCATCCGGCTGCTCAGGGCTGTGGCAATCAGCAGGCCCAGCACGACCTTTGTCAGGCAGGTGCCGAAGGCGTAAATAAACGTGTGGCCCAGGGCAATGCTGGTGTTGCGCTGGCTGAAGAACGTTTTGAAGTTGGCCAGGCCGATGAATTCGGCGTCGATCAGGTTCCAGCGCGTCAGCGCGAAGTAAAAGGAGGCCAGGGTCGGAATGGCGAAGATGATGATGTAAATCGTCAGTCCCGGCGCCATGAGCCAATAAGAATAGGTTTTGTTTGTGAGTTTCTTATGCATCATACACCCCTCCGTTTTTTCAATTCTATCAATTGCGCCGGACAAGGTACATATTTTTTTCAAAACCATTGCTTATAATGTTCAAAAACCACGCCTGGCCGCCCTCGTTTTCGGTCATTCCGCACAAAACGCCCCAGGGTTATTGATATGCTCCCTCTATGAGAGACAGTGAAAAAGAAAAAACACTGTCAATCATGGAGGGAGCATTGTCATGTCACAAAAGCCAAAACTAAGTCCGGAAGAGAAAGTAAAAATAGTCCGGAGATACCTAAACGGAGAAGGAAGTGCAAGTAGTGCGGCAGCAGAGGTCGGGGTTGATCGGAAAACAATACAGAAGTGGATCATGCAGTATGAGGCGGAGGGGGCGGCAGCCTTTCTGCCGAACAGGCGGAATCATGTATACACCGCGGAAATAAAGCTACAGGCGGTAAAGGATTACCCTCAGTATCTTGCTGAGTATGTCCCGTGTGGCCCACTGCATTGATAATGGCCCGATGGGGGGCTTCTGGGGTATTCTGAAGCGGGAGCGCTATTACGGCAGACGGTTCACCAGCAAGCGCGAGTTGACGCAAATGATCCAACGTTACATTCACTATTACAACACACGGAGAGTGCAGCGCAACCTGGGTGTACTGACGCCGATGGAGAAGCACAAACTCTGCCTTGCTGCATAAAAAACGGCCAGCAACACTTGGCTGCCGGCCGGGAAATTTTATATTTTTTCACTGTCCTCTTGACGGAATGCAGTTCACATCCCCCGGGGCGTTTCGATGGCGCATTTTATTCGCCGGCGCGTTCCACTTCCTGGCGGTCCACGGCCGCCTCCGGCGCGTGACGCCGGAGCACACGCTCCAGGAGCAGAGAAATCAGAAGGCAGATCAGGCCGGGCATCAGAACTGCAAGGGGAAGGTGCAGATAGACCAGCAGGCCCCCCAGGGCCAACAGCGCGGCCAGAACCAGAGAAGTGGGCAGATGCCGGAAGGTGAGGTACACCGTCAGCAGGAGAGCCCGGCCAAAAGTGTTTTCAAAGCGGGAGATCAGGGCGAAGCCATAGGGCGCGGCCATCATCATCACCACCAGCAGGGCGCGAAGAAGCCAGACGGCCATGGCGCCGGATGCATCTTGCTGAACAAACCACTGTTCCGCCGCCAGGGCTGCCGCGGCCAACGCCGTGAAAATCAGCATCAGCCCCATGCTCTGCCGGAAGTCCCGCCGGAATACCCGAAAGAAATCCCTGTAGATTCCGGTTCCCCGGCCGCTTCGGATATTCCGTACTGTAACGTCGTACAACGCCGTACAGGCGGGGCCGATGGTCACCAGAGGCAGGCAGCAGGCCAGCCACAGCACGCTGGCCAGGAGAAGGTCCGCCGCTTTGCTGCCGACTTGAAAAAATTTTCCTTCCGGGTTGAAAAAGCTTGCAAACATAAACTATTCCTCCTGTATAAAGCATAATGCGCCAGAGGAAACCCTGCAATAGAGGAACAAAACGGAAAATTTGCAATTTCCAAACCGCTCTGAATTCTCCAATCTTTTGTTTTGACTTTTCCATTGACCGCCGGAAATGAAGATGGTACGCTGAAAGAAACTTACAAGGAGAGGTGGGCAATATGCACGCGATTGAGAAAATATTTGCCAAAGCCAGCGGACGGGACACGGTACGCACCGGCGAGATCATCACCGCGAAAGTGGACTTTGCAGAGATCAATGATCTCTATTTGCAGACGGTTTTTTCCTTCTACGAGATGAACGGCACAAAGGTTTGGGATCGGGACCGGCTGGCATTTGTTTTTGACCATTATGCGCCGGCGCCGACCATCAAATCAGCGTAGATTCATAAGCAAATGCGGGAATTTGCCCAGGCCCAGGGGCTTCGCTATCACTTTGACGTCAATGCCGGCGTCTGCCATCAGGTCATGGCGGAGCGCGGGGTGATTTGCCCCGGACAGATCGTGGTGGCGACGGACTCCCACACGACGACCCACGGTGCCCTGGGCGCGGTGGGAACCGGCGTCGGCGCCACGGATATGGCCACCATTATGATCAGCGGACAGCTCTGGTTCCGGGTGCCCGAGATTATTGAGATTCGGATTGACGGCCAACCAAAGCCCGGCGTTATGCCCAAGGACGTGATTCTGCATGTACTGGGTCATATGAAAGCGGATGGTGCGGTCTATAAGGCCGTGGATTTCACCGGAAGCTATGTGGAACAGCTGGATGTCCCGGGACGGATGGTCCTGTGCAACATGGCGGTGGAAATGGGCGCGAAGACGGCGTATATGCAGCCCAACCAAAAGGTGCTGGACTTCATCACGCCCAGGGCCGTCCGCCCCTTCCAGGTGCAGGAAACCGACCCCGGCTATGCATACGCGGCCAGTTATCACTTTGATGTTTCCGGGCTGGAACCGCAGGTGGCAGTTCCCGGCGGTGTGGACCGTGTTGTTCCCATCTCTCAGGCCGGACAGGTCCGCGTAGACCAATGCTTCATTGGAACCTGTACCGGCGGCCGCCTGGAGGACTTCACCGCTGCGGCGGAGATTCTCTGGGGGAAGCATATTGCGCCCTATGTCCGGCTGATCGTCATTCCTGCATCAACGGAGGTTTTGCAGCAGTGCATGAAGACCGGCGTGCTGAAAACGCTTCTGGACGCCGGAGCGGCGATTTCCACACCGGGCTGCGGTCCCTGCCTCAGCGCCCATGAAGGCGTGCTGGCCGAAGGGGAGGTCTGCGTCACGGCCTCCAACCGGAATTTCCCCGGACGGATGGGCCATCGGGACGCCAGTATTTATCTGGCCAGTCCGGCGACCGTTGCGGCCAGCGCGCTCACCGGCTATTTGACGAATCCCTGCACTGTTTGGAAAGGAGGCTGCTGAGATGCAGACAGTATATCACGGGCCTGTCCTGGTCTTGCAGAACAATATTGATACCGATCAGATCTATCCGGGCCGGTTCCTGGAGATTGTGGATCATAAGGAAATCGGCGCCCATTGCCTGGCGGGCGTCAGCGAAGATATTGCGCCGAATTTTCCCAAGGGCGGCGTCCTGGTGGCCGGTTCCAATTTCGGCTGCGGCTCTTCCCGGGAGCATGCCGCCATCGCCCTGATTAACATGGGCGTTTCCGTGGTGATTGCTGAGAGCTTTGCCAGAATTTTTTACCGTAATGCCATCAATCTCGGCCTGCCGTTGGTGGTCTGTCAGGGCCTCGGCCGTCAGGTCCGGAATGGAGAGGAATTGGAGGTGGACATCCGAACCGGTCAAATCCGCAGATTGCAGGCCGAACAGAGTTTTCAAGGCGAGGCCCTGGGCGAATACGCCATGTCCATTCTGGAAGCGGGCGGGATCAAGCCCCTGTTCCGCCGCCGCTATGAGCAGGAAGCAACGGAATGATCGAATTTGGGATTTCCCATGAAAAAGGAGGAGCAGTATGAAGGTTGGGTTTATTGGACTCGGCGTTATGGGACGTCCGATGGCAAAAAATCTGTTGAAGGCCGGTTATGAGGTGGTCTGCTGCGACCACCACCCAGAGCATGTCAGGGAGCTGACGGATGCCGGCGCGGCGGCTGCGGCCAACGGCTGTGAAATTGCGCGGCAGTGCGAACGGATCATCACCATGCTTCCCAATTCGCCCCATGTGAAAGACGCGGTCCTGGGGCCGGGCGGCGTTCTGGAGGGCGCCAGACCCGGCACGGTCCTGATCGACATGAGCTCCATTGCGCCGTTGGCGTCCCAGGAGATCAGCCGGGCCTGCGCGGAGAAGGGCGTGGAAATGCTGGACGCGCCGGTCAGCGGCGGTGAACCGAAAGCCATTGACGGGACGCTGGCCATCATGGCCGGCGGCAAACGGGCGGTGTTTGACCAAATGACGGAGATGCTCCGCGCCATGGGAAGCAGCGTGGTCTATTGCGGCGAAATCGGCGCGGGCAATACCACCAAGCTGGCCAATCAGGTCATCGTGGCGTTGAACATCGCGGCGGTCTCGGAGGCGTTCATGCTGGCGCAGAAAACCGGTGTCGATCCGGCTCAGGTGTTTGAGGCCATCAAAGGTGGCCTGGCCGGTTCCACGGTCATGAATGCCAAGGTGCCCATGATTCTGGGGCAGAATTTCAAGCCGGGCTTCCGAATCGACCTGCATATCAAGGACCTGAACAACGCACTGGAGACCGGCCACGGCGTGGGCGCACCCCTGCCCTTGACGGCCTCGGTCATGGAAATGCTGCAGACGCTCCATGCCGACGGCTTCGGCTCCGAGGACCACAGCGCCATCGCTCGCTGGTACCAGAAGATTGCCGGCTGCGAGATTGGCGGCTGACGGAGGAAAAGGAGCGTATTCGATGCTGAAACGTGGAGAAACTGCATACAATCCTGTAAAATGGTTGTTGAAGGCCCATCAAAAGACCGTGGGCGCCTGGTTGCAGCTGGGCTCTCCCATGGCGGCGGAGATCCTGGCCAAGGCGCAGCCGGATTGGCTGATGATCGATATGGAACACGGTCCCGGCGATATCATGACCCTCATTGCCCAGCTTCAGGCCATGGCGCCCTATGGCGTTGTGCCCCTGGCCCGGGCGCCCTGGAATGACTTTGTGGCCATCAAGCGGATTCTGGACGCCGGCGTCATGGGCATCCTGGTCCCCTATGTGAGTACGGCTGAGGAGGCCCGGCAGGCCGTTCTGGCATGCCGGTATCCCCCGGAGGGGATCCGGGGCGTAGCGGGCAGCCCCAGGGCGGCGGGCTACGGCATGGACGGCCGCCGCTATCTGGATGCCGCCAACGAGCAGATTTTGGTGATGGTACAGATTGAGACCCGGCAGGGTCTGGAAAATGTGGACGCCATCGCGGCGGTCGAGGGACTGGACGGTATCTTTGTGGGCCCAATGGATTTGAGCTGTTCCCTGGGCCACTTCGCTGATCCAAAACACCCGGAGGTGCAGGCACAGATCCGGCAGGTGGAGGAGGCTGCATTGCGCCACGGGAAATTCCTGGGCACCGTGGCCGGAAACATACAGGAAGCGCAGGCACTCTATGACCGCGGTTACGACCTGGTTGTGCCCATGTCCGACAGCACGGCCCTGGGGCAGCAGGCACTCAAAACGTTCGATACATTCCGGGCCCTCTATCCGACGCGCTGATGGCCCCCAGACGGCCTTTGAGCTTTTAAATCACAAATCACGCCAAGAGACGGCTCCGCTTTTGCGGGACGGCTTCTTGGCGTGATTGTATTACACCAGGAATATGGAGGGAGGCGAGATGCCGTGAAACAAAATGAAATTCTGCGGATGCACGGAACCGGGGACGGCGTGCCCGATTTCGCCATGGCTGAGAGGCTGGGCCCCGTCCCCGTTTTTTTTGGCGGCAAAAACGCAGAAATACTTTACCACTTTAGCTGGATAATGCATGAGTCTTTGAAAGAAAATTGGATTGATTTTGTGCGAACCAACAAAGCTTCCGGCGGATTCTGAATTATCTATTGACAAATCGTGCAAAGAAATGTAATATGTAGACAAAATAAAAAGATATATAATGTTATATAACATTATATAGAAAGAAGGCACGTCCAGTGGTTGAAATGCTGAGAAACGGCATGGATATTTTACGGGCTGGAGAGGTGGAACCGCCGGAGGCGTTTGCCGGAAAGGTGCGGCTCTATTCTATCCGCTATCGTTCCGACGACTGCGAGGTGGAGGGCTACGCGGCGTTCCCGTTGGAGGGAACCGGCCCTTGGCCCGGGCTGATTTTCAACCGGGGCGGCAACCGGGAATTCGGCGCGCTGCGGACCGCCGTGCTTTGCCGCTATGCCCTGCGGGGATACGCCGTCTTTGGGAGTCAGTATCGGGGCAATTGCGGCGGTACGGGACGGGAGGAGTTTGGCGGCAGCGACGTCAACGATGTGATTCATCTGATCGACATCGCCTTGGGCCTTCCCTGCGTGAATCCCAAAGGAATCTATATGATCGGCCACTCCCGCGGCGGAATGATGACGTATCTGGCCTGCGCCAGAGACGAGCGAATTCGGGCTGCCGCCATTTGCGCCGGTCTGGCGGACGTTTTTATCATGTACGACCGGTTCCACGACGGCGAGTATGACATGCGGCAGGACTGTCAGGAGTTGATCGGCGGCACGCCGCAGGACATGCCCCAGGAATATGAAAAGCGCTCCGCTGTTTGCTGGGCCGAAAAACTGATTCCGCCTGTGCTGATCTGCCAGGGCACCAATGATTGGCGCGTTGTTCCAGAGCAGGCCTACAAAATGGACCGGGCCTTGACGCAGGCCGGGAAAACGCACAAGTTTATCGTCTACGAAGGCGCGGACCACTCCTTGAAGGGGACAAGCTTTGTGGAGGATATCATGGACTGGTTTTCCAGGTATCCTCTGTAATATTCGGAAACAGCGTCCCTTCCCGGGGGCTGTAAATATGAGTAAAGGACGGTATGACTGACAATGAGAGTAGCAAAACGATTTCTTGCACTGTTGCTGGTTTGCCTGTTGGCGCTGACCACGCTGGCCGGCTGCGGGGGGACCAACAGCGAAACGGCTTCGGACAATCAGCAGCAAACCGAACAGACAGCTGAAAGCAGCGGACCCGTAGAGGAAACGCCGCAGACGCAGGAAGAAGAAACGCAGCCCCAGGAGGCCGCGCCGGTGGAAGGCGAACCGGACGCGGACAGCTACATCAACTGCATTCTCAATGGTGAGCCCTCCACCCTGGACGTGGCAAAGTTTATGCAGGTGTATGATCGCGGCGTTCTCCAGAACATTCTGGAGCCTCTGACCCGGATTCAGGACGGCGTCGTTGTCGGCGCCGGCGCGGAGAGCTGGAATGTTTCCGACGACGGATTGACCTATACCTTTACGCTACGGGAGAATTGCTGGAGCGACGGACAGACTGTCACAGCGGGGGATTACCTCTATGCCATTCAGCGGGAGGCGGACCCGAGTAACGCATGGCCCCTGGCCTCGGACCTGTACAGCATCGCATCCTTTGAGGAGATCTTCAGCGGTGAAGCTGATCTGAGCGAGCTGGGCGTGGAGGCACCGGACGACAAGACGCTTGTCATCACCCTGGACACGCCCGACAGCGGCTTCCTCAGCAGCGTGGATATCTTCCCCTGCCGCCAGGACTATGTGGAGCAGTACGGCGACACCTACGGCACGGACGCGGACAAGGTCATCGGCTGCGGCCCCTTTAACCTGACTGATTGGGTCCACAGCAGTTCCCTCAGCTTTGAGAAGAACGCGCAGTATTGGGACGCGGATTCTGTGAAACTGTCCCATTTTACCTTCTACATCATGGACGATATGAACGCCCGGATGTCCTCCTTTGAAAACGGCTCCCTGGACTATGTGAACATCTCCAACAGCGAATACATCCAGAAGTTCTCCGGTGACAGCAGCTTGGTCAGCAAGCAGGTCAGCGCGGCCCGGACCTTCATGGTGGTGTTCAACTGCGAGGATGCGGTTTTCTCCAACGCGAAGATCCGTCTGGCCTTCTCCCTGGCGCTGGACCGTGCGACCTTGGCGGAGATCATCACCGGCGGCACTGCGGTGCCTGCCACCGGCCTTGTTCCGCCGGAGTGCAGCGTCGGCGCATATAATTTCCGCGCCGAGGCGGGCGATCTGATCGGAAATCTCCAGGCTGCCAACCCGGATTTGCAAACGCTTCTGCTGGAAGGCATGGAAGAAGCCGGCCTGGGCGACGATCCCTCCGCGCTGACGGTGAAGCTGGCTTGGGGCGCCACCACTGCGGACGCCAGAACCTACTCCGAATTGATTCAGCAGATGTGGGAACAGACGCTGGGAGTCTATGTGGAGCTGGAGTTCAACGACAGCGCCACCCATATGTCCAACATCAATAGCGGCGACTATCAGTGCGCCACCACAGCCTGGGGCGCCAACTCGGAGCCTTGGTTCCAGCTCAGCCGCTGGGCCAACGCCAAGGGAGGCCAGTCCCGCTGGGCCGACAGCGAATATACCGAATTGGTGAGCGCCGCCGTGGCCACCCAGGACGAGGCGGAACGTCTCGAACTGTACCGGCAGGCGGAAGAGATGCTTGTATCCGAGGCGGCCATGTCGCCGGTCTACTGGACGGGCAGCATCCGCTTCTCCTACGGCTATGTGCAGAATTTCAGCGATAATGTGTTTGACACCACCGGTATGAAATATCTCTACACCAGCGGCAGGTAATACAAGACGATTTGCCAGGCAGAGGCAGCCTCTCCAGCTGCCTCTGCCTGTTATCTAAAAAGAGAAGAGGTCTTGCTATGTGGAAATATATCCTCAAACGGGTGGGTTATATGGCGCTCACGCTGTTTACCGTTGTCTCCATTACCTTTCTGCTGATTCACTCCATTCCGGGCGATCCCTTTACCTCTATGGTGGAGGATCTGCCGGAAGAGTCGCGGCAGATCTATCTGGAGAAGTACGGTTATGACCAGCCCCTGGGGGTCCAGTATCTCAAATACCTCAAGCAGCTGCTCCAGGGCGATCTGGGCGCGTCTCTGCGGTATCCCGGGCGGAAGGTGGCGGAGATCGTCGGCGAGTACGCGCCGGTGTCCGCCTCCATCGGAGGAACGGCCCTGGTCCTCGGCGTGGCACTTGGACTGGCGCTGGGTATCCTGGCCGCGCTGTACCGGGATCGATGGCCGGACCGGGTGATCATGGTGGTGGCCCTGCTGGGAACCGCCATTCCGACCTTTGTGATCGCCGCCGTACTGCAATATGCCTTGACGGTCACCTGGCCTCTTTTCCCAACCACCGGCTACGGCACCTGGAAGCATATGGTCCTGCCTGTCATATGCATGTGCGTGTCGCCTCTGGCGACCTATGCCCGCTACATGCGCTCCAGCGTGCTGGATACCGCTAATCAGGACTATATCCTGACGGCGGAGGCCAAGGGTGTCAGCCAGTTCCGCATCGTCACCCGCCACATTCTGCGCAATGCCATTCTTCCCTGCATCACCATGATCTGCGTCAGCGTGGCCGGTATTTTTAGCGGCTCCTTTATTATTGAGAAAATATTTGCCATTCCGGGCCTTGGAAAATATTTCATCAGCGCCATCAACGACCGGGATTACTCCGTGGTGCTGGGCCTGAACATTGTGTTCACCGGATTGTATATTGTTTCGATGCTGGTTTCGGATATTCTGCTGATGCTGGTGGATCCGCGGCTGCGTCTGAGCAATGACAAGTGAAAGGAGGAACAGAATGACGCAATTGCGCGCAGAAGATTTTACGCGGATCGGCCTCTCTGAGGGAGAAGGCGAGGTCCTTTCGGGCGTTTCTCTGACCTATCTGCAAGATGCGTGGAGACGCTTTCAAAAGAATAAAGTGGCCTTGGCGGCCATGGTGCTGCTGATTTTGATCGTTCTGTTCACTGTTTTGGCCCCCGTGCTCAGTCCCTACGGCTTTGCGGATCAGGACCTCACCTGCCGCAACCAGACGCCCAGCGCGGCCCATTGGTTCGGCACCGACGCCCTTGGACGGGACCTGTTCACAAGGGTGGCCGTCGGCGGACGGGTGTCCATCGCCATTGGCATTTTGGGTGCTTTGATCGTGGCGGTGGTGGGCTGCATCTACGGCGGCCTGGCGGCTTACTTTGGAGGCCAGGCAGACATGCTGATGATGCGCGTGGTCGACATCCTCAGCAGCGTACCGAATCTGCTGCTGGTGATCCTTTTGTCCGTGGTACTCAACAGCAGCAGTATCCCGACGCTGCTCTTCGCCATGACGGTGACCAGCTGGTGCCCGGTGGCCCGACTGGTGCGGGCGCAAATGCTGCAAATCAACCGATCGGAGTATGTGATGGCTGCCCGGGTCATGGGAGTGTCGCCGCTGAAAATCGTGGTGACCCATTTTATCCCCAACACCATCAGCGTGATCATCGTCAACGTCACGTTCCGTATTCCGGGCTTTATTTTCAACGAGGCGTTTCTGAGCTATGTGGGCCTGGGCGTGGCCGCGCCGAACACCAGTTGGGGCGCGCTGGCCTCGGCGGCGCAGAGCAGCCTGCTGTTCTATCCCTACCAGATGCTGTTCCCCGCCCTGATGATCGCCCTGACGACCCTGTCCTTTACCTTGATGGGCGACGGACTGCGGGACGCCCTGGACCCGAAGATGAGGAGGTGACGGAAATGGAAGAACTGCTTTCTGTTCAGAATCTGCGCGTCAGCTTCCATACCTATGCCGGTGTGGTCCATGCCGTCCGCGGCGTCAGCTTTTCCATGCATGAGGGGGAGGTGCTGGCCATTGTGGGCGAATCCGGCTGCGGCAAAACGGTCACTTCCAAGGCGGTGATGCGACTGCTGGACCGCACCAGCGCGAAGATCGATCCGGCTTCTTCCATTGCGCTGGATGGCAGGGATATGGTGCGCCTGTCCAAACGGGAGCTCAACCGGCTGCGGGGCAAGGAGATCAGCATGATCTTCCAGGATTCCATGACGTCGCTCAATCCGACCATGACCGTAGGCCGGCAGATCATGGAAAATATCCTGACCCACGAGAAGGTCACGAAGCAGGAGGCCCGCCGCCGGGCCAGAGAGCTGCTGGAGCTGGTGGAGATCCCGGATCCGGGCGCTCGCCTGGAAAATTATCCCCATCAGATGTCCGGCGGCATGCGTCAGCGGGTCATGATCGCCATTGCCCTGGCTTGCAAGCCGAAGATTCTCATTGCCGACGAGCCCACCACTGCCCTGGACGTGACGATTCAGGCGCAGCTTCTGGATCTGCTGAAGCAGATTCAGAAGAAAACCGGGATGTCGGTGCTTTTGGTGACCCACGATCTCGGCATTGTGGCAAACTTTGCCCAACGGGTCCAGGTCATGTATGCCGGTGTGATTGTGGAGCGGGGCAGCGTGCGGGACATCTTCAAGGCCCCCAGGCATCCATACACCTGGGCGCTGCTTTCTTCGGTCCCAGGCCGGGCCCTGGAGAGTAAGAGCGAGCTGTACGCCCTGCGGGGGACGCCGCCGGATCTGCGACTGCCTTTGGAGGGCTGTCCCTTCGCGGACCGGTGTGAATATTGCATGAATATCTGCCGCCGGGAGAGCCCGGCGGAGATGCCCGTGGGCGAGGGCCACTGGTCGGCCTGTTGGCTGTGTCACGAGATGGCGCCGGCAGTGGAACCGCCGACGGGGATTGGAGGTGGAAGTCATGGCGGAACGTGAGATCCTCTATGATGTGCAGGATCTGAAACGGTACTTTCCCAGCAAACGGGGGATGGTGAAAGCGGTAGACGGCGTGAGCTTCCAGATCTACCGGGGGGAGACCTTCAGCCTGGTGGGCGAGTCCGGCTGCGGCAAGACCACCTGCGGACGCACGCTGCTGGGGATTTATGAGAAAACCGGCGGGACCATCCTCTACCATGGCGGTGACGTGGACAAGATGAGTAAAGGAGAACGCCGCCGCTACAGGAAGGACAATCAGATGATCTTCCAGGATCCCTATGCCTCTTTGGATCCTAGAATGTCCATCGGAACCATCATTGAGGAAGGAATGCGGGTCCACTTCCGCTACACCGCCGAGGAACGCCGCCGAATCGTGGCGGAGCTCCTTCACAGGGTCGGCCTGCCGTCGGAGTTCGCCTCCCGCTTTCCCCATGAGCTCTCCGGGGGACAGCGTCAGCGGGTCGGCATTGCCCGGGCACTGGCGTTGGAGCCGGAATTCATGGTCTGCGACGAGCCGATCGCGGCGTTGGACGTCTCCATTCAGGCGCAGGTGGTGAACCTGCTGATTCGGCTGCAAAAGGAATTGAATCTGACCTATCTTTTCATTTCCCATGACCTGTCGATGGTGCGCCATGTTTCCGACCGGATTGCGGTCATGTATCTGGGCAGCATTGTGGAGCTGTCCGACGCCCGGGGCTTGTATGACGCGCCGCTGCATCCGTATTCTCAGGCACTGCTCTCCGCAATTCCGCAGGAGGACCCGGATGTGGATTGGGCCGCCCGCCGCATTCCTCTGTCCGGGGAGGTCCCAAGCCCCGTGGACGCGCCGGCGGGCTGCAAATTCTGGAAGCGGTGCCCCATGGCCCAGGACTGCTGCCGCAGGGAGCGTCCTGCGCTGCGGGAGATTCTGCCGGGACATTTTGTGGCCTGCCAACGGGCGGCAGAACAATAGAAATGGAGGAGAACGATGGGATATTTGATCAGCGAGCTGAGCTATGTGCAGCTTCAACCCCTTTTGACGGAAGCGAGCGTCGTAGTGCTGCCCATCGGCGGCGGAGCCAAGGAACACGGCGGCCATCTGCCCATGGGAACGGACTATTTTGTAACCGATTGGATTGCCGGGCAGGTGACGGCGCGCTGCGATGTGCTGACGCTGCCCACGCTGCCCTACGCCTATTTCCCGGCTTTTGTGGAATGGAAGGGCACGGTCAGCATCCAGCATGGGCATTTTACGGACTATGTCCGGGACATTCTCATGAGCTATGTCCGGTGCGGCGTCAAAAAGTTCCTGATTATCGACGGCGGCGTGTCCACCCATCCGCCTCTTTGCACCATGGCCCGGGATATGGACAACGACTGCGGCGCCAAGGTGGCGGTGACGGACATCCGGGAGCTGGCCCGGGAGACGGAGGAAGCGGTCTGCGCCCAGAAGTCCGGCGGCCACGGGGATGAAAGCGAGACATCCACCATGCTGTACCTCCGGGAGGACCTGGTGGATATGCGCCAAACGGTGGAGGAATATTCCGCCGTGTTTCCCGGCGCGGTGGTGAACGGCAGAACAAAGGTCTACCTCTCCAGCCGCATGTGTACGCCCCATGGGACCAACGGCAACAGTACGTTGGCGACGAAGGAGAAGGGAGAGCAGATCCTGTTCGCCATGGTGGACAGCATCTGTGATTTCCTACAGGAATACATCCCCTGGACCCCCGGGGATCTCAAGTGAGGCGGCGAAGATGGAACAAAGAGAGAATACATTTGACCTGCTCTCCCCTCTCCGGGAGGCTGGCGGGCCGGAGATCGTCGGCGGAACGGGAGCAGTCCTCCGGGAAAAAGATGGCCGGATGCTGGTAGACCTGAATGAGATGCGGGTGGTGCTGGGGCAGAAGAACGAGATGTTCAACGCCGCCATGGCGGAAGCCTTCGGTGGACTTACCGTTCAGAAGAACGGTACATCTCCTGCCAAGGAGAAGCTGCTGCGGTACCTGGATCAAAGTACCGGCGGCCGGTTTCAGGCGGCGTTCCTGACTTCCTCCGGCTCCGAGGCCGTGGAGTGGGCGGTCCGTCTGGCAAAGAAAATGACCGGGCGGGAGGAAATCCTCTCCTTCTGGAACAGCATCCACGGGAGGACCTATCTCACCGCGTCGCTCTCCGGGCTGCCTAAGCGGAAGGCGGGCTACGGACCCCTTGCGCCCGGC
>CAMEIU010000016.1 GCA_945918815.1 uncultured Clostridia bacterium | reverse complement strand
GTGGCCGCATTCTTCGGCAAGGAGGTCCTGCGGGATGTGCCGGAGGAAGACTTCCTGGCCGCCCTGCCCCGGCTGCGGGGAACTGTGCCGGACCGCGCCATTCTGCGGGCCGTCCACTTCTATCAGGAAAACAAGCGGGTCCAGAAGCAGGCCCAGGCATTGCGGGACAACGATTTTGACGCCTTCCTGCGCCTGACCCGGGAATCCGGCGCCAGCTCCTGGGTGTACCTGCAAAACGTCACCCCCGCCGGAGAGATCCGGCATCAGGACATGGCTCTGGCCCTGGCCCTGTGCGACACTCTGCTCCAGGGCCGCGGCGCCTACCGCGTCCACGGCGGCGGCTTCGCGGGCACCGTCCAGGCCTTCGTGCCCAACGACATGCTGGAGCAGTTCCGCAGCGGCATCGACGCCGTCCTGGGCGAAGGCAGCTGCCACGTCCTGTCCATCCGTCCCGAAGGCGGAATTTTAAGGACAGTGAAGAACGAAGAGTGATTTTCTGAGCGCTCTCGTGCCCTCTGTAGGGGCGGCTATCAGCCGCCCGCATGGGGCATGGCGCTTGTACATAGGAGGAATTTCCCATGAACATCAATTCCTGCATCGCGTCTCTGATCCAATACGGTCTGGAGACCGGCCTCATCGAAGAGGCGGACAAAACCTATATGACCAATCAGCTGCTCCAGGCCCTGTCCCTGGACAGCTATGAACCGGCCCAGCCCCTGGCCCTGCCCCTGGAAGAAATTCTCAAGGGTCTCCTGGACGACGCCGTGGCCCGGGGAGTTCTGGAGGACAACATCACCGCCCGGGACCTGTTCGACACCAAGCTCATGGGCGTCCTGACGCCCCTGCCCCGGGAGGTCCGGGCCAAATTCTCGGGGCTCTACGCCGAGAGCCCCGAGAAAGCCACGGATTGGTACTACAAGCTGAGCCAGGACACGGACTACATCCGCCGCTACCGTATCAAAAAGGACCTGCGCTGGAAGACCGAAACGGCGTACGGCGACCTGGACATCACCATCAACCTCTCCAAGCCGGAGAAGGATCCCAAGGCCATCGCCGCCGCCAAGCTGGCCCCTCAGTCCGGTTATCCCAAGTGCCAGCTCTGCCCGGAGAACGAGGGCTACGCCGGCCGCATGAACCATCCCGCCCGGCAGAACCACCGGATCGTGCCCATCACCATCGCCGGCGCGGACTGGTACCTCCAGTACAGCCCCTATGTCTACTATAACGAGCATTGCATCGTATTCAACGCCCAGCACACCCCCATGGTCATCGACAAGTCGGCATTCTGCAAGCTGCTGGACTTCGTGACCCTGTTCCCCCACTATTTTGTCGGTTCCAACGCCGACCTGCCCATTGTCGGCGGCAGCATTCTGAGCCACGAGCACTTCCAGGGCGGCCACTACTGCTTCCCCATGGAGAAGGCCCCCGTGGAGCAGGAGATCACCTTCCAAGGCTTCGAGGACGTGAAGGCCGGAATCGTCAAGTGGCCCATGAGCGTCATCCGTCTCGACAGCCCCGACAAGGAGCGGCTGGCCGAGCTGGCGGACAGGATCCTCAAGGCCTGGCGGGGCTATACCGACGAGGCGGCGTTCATCTTTGCCGAAACCGATGGCACGCCCCACAACACCATCACGCCCATTGCCCGCCGCCGGGGCACAGACTATGAGCTGGACCTGGTCTTGCGGAACAACATCACCACGGAAGAACACCCCCTGGGCGTCTATCATCCCCACGCGGAGCTGCACCACATCAAGAAGGAGAACATCGGCCTCATCGAGGTCATGGGTCTGGCGGTGCTGCCCGCGCGATTGAAAAAAGAGCTGGCCGATTTGGAGACGGCCATTCTGGAGAACCGGCCCCTCACCGGCGACCTGGAAAAGCACGGGGACTGGGTGGAAGAGCTGAAAGAAAAGTACACTTTCACCGAAGAAAACGTCACCGGCATCCTCCGGGAGGAAGTTGGCCTGGTCTTCTCCCAGGTCCTGGAGCACGCCGGTGTGTACAAGCGCGACGAAGCCGGAAGAGCCGCCTTCCTGCGGTTTGTAGAAGCGGTGAACGGGTAATAAATTGATGGAAAAACCTCAATGTAGGGCACGGCCACTGGACGTGCCGCTGGCAGGCAGTGCGTCTCGTGTCCAACTGCCAAACGGCGCGTCGGGTCGCCGCGCCCTACGGTGTGCGCTTTTTCTCAACCATGACTTGCGTGATGATTCGCATTTCTGACAACAAGGAGGATACACTATGAATGTTTTAGTCACCGGCGGTGCCGGATATATCGGCAGTCACACCGTGGTCGAACTGCTGAACGCAGGCCACAACGCCATCATCGTGGACGATCTGTCCAACGCCAAGGCCGACGTCATCGACCGGATCGAGACCATCACCGGCAAGCGCCCTGTATTTTACAAGCTGGACTGCAAGGACAAGGACGGCCTGCGGAAGGTCTTTTCCGAAAACCAGGTGGACGCCATCATCCACTTCGCCGCCTTCAAGGCCGTGGGTGAGAGCGTAAAAAAGCCCTTACAGTATTACCGCAACAATCTGGACAGCGCCATGGCCATGCTGGAGGTCATGGAGGAATTCGGCTGCAAAAAGTTCGTCTTCTCCTCCTCCGCCACGGTCTACGGGCCCAACAATCCCCATCCCTATAAGGAGGAGATGAAGGCCATCGAATCCTCCAGCCCCTACGGCTGGACCAAGGTCATGATCGAGCGGATTTTGACCGACTACTGCACGGCCCATCCCGACTTCTGCGCCATTCTGCTGCGCTACTTCAATCCCATCGGGGCCCACGAATCCGGCCTCCTGGGCGACGATCCCAACGGCATCCCCAACAACCTGATGCCCTACATCGGCCGCGTGGCCGCCGGGCAGCTGGAGAAGCTGACTATCTTCGGCGACGACTATCCCACCCCCGACGGCACCTGCCAGCGGGACTACCTCCATGTGGTGGACCTGGCCGTGGGCCATCTGAAAGCCCTGGAGTACGCTGAGAATCACGAGGGTGTGGAGGCCATCAACCTGGGCACCGGCAACGGAATCTCCGTCCTGGAGCTGGTCCACGCCTTTGAGACCGCCAACGATATGAAGCTGCCCTACGTCATCGGCCCCCGCCGGGACGGCGACCTGCCCGCCTTCTGGGCCGACGCCGGGAAGGCCAAGACCCTCCTGGGCTGGGAAGCCACCCACACCGTGGAGGACATGTGCCGCAGCAGCTGGAATTTCGCCAAGAACGCGGGAAAATAACATTCTAAAAAACGGTCGTAGGGGCGCGCATAGTGCGTCCGTTGGAAGCCGGTTTCTTTCACCGGTGCGGATACGGACGGCCAATGGCCGCCCCTACAAACATATTCCAAAAAGGAGGAAGCACGCTTGCTGGATGTGGCCCTGGGGGAGAACTGCCGGTTTGCCTACAGCCGGGATTGGGAACTGCTGTTTGCGGCCCAGAATGTCCTGACCGGGGAGCCGGTCCACAAGTTGTGCTCCCAGGTCTTCGGCGGCGAGGCTCTGGAAGCCTGGCGGCGGCAGTACCCGTTCCTTTTTGAGGTCCATGGGGAGCTGGCCGAGCTCAGTCCCTTCTGGTACTGGGAGCCGCTGCTGCGCTATGTACCAAGGCCCTTCACCCTGGACGGCTACGAGGCGTTTTTACTGGAGCTGCCCCGGGAGGACCTGATTCACGACGCCCTGTCCCTGGACTTCCACCCGGAGCTGGACCGCACCCAGGTGACCACCGCCTTGACCGAGGATGGCGCGGCTGCCGCTCTGCTGGCGGCGGTGGACCCCAAGGGGCAGCTCCGATTCCTGCCCTTCCAGGCCTTCCTGCGGCAGACGGACCGGCTGCTCCGTGAGCTGTTCACCCTGGCCCGGGCCATGGACACCCCGGCCTTTGCCGCCGCCTTGGACGGGGCCGCCCCGCAGGTTCAGGCGGAGCTAAAGGCGGCGCGGGAGGGCCTTGCCAACCAGGACCCGCTGGCATATTCCCAGCAGCGCATGGGAAAGACCTTCGGCAACCGCGGCCCCTATACGGACTTCTACTTTTTCCCCAGCCTGTTTCTCCCCGTCCGCGCCTGCCGCTTCTTCCGGCCTGCCCCCTGGGCCAGGGATCAAATCCTGTTTCTGTCCCTCCGCCCGGCCGCCGGCAATCCCAAGACCACGGTGCAGCAGCTGAAAGCCCTGGCCGACGAGACCCGCTTCCGCATCCTGTCCCTCCTGGCCCAGGGCCCGGCCCAGCGCGGCCTGGACATCGCCAAGACCCTTCACTTGGCTCCCTCCACCGTGTCCCACCACATGGAGCAGCTCCGCCAGGCCGGATTGGTCCACGAGGAGCAATTAAAAGACGGCAAATACTACAGCCTCTCCCGCAACGGGATGCAGGAGCTGCTGGAAGCGTTGCACAAGACGTTTCAAAACAGGTGAAGATACGCAGAATCTATCACATATGTCATTGTTGTGAAAAAGACGTAGGGGCGGCCATGGGCCGTCCAAATCTGCACAGGCGAAAGGAACCGGCTTTCAGCGGACGCGCACTGCGCGCCCCTACGGCCGGTTTTCGTTCACCGCGGTGCGTCCGAAACGCATGTCATTGCGAGGAGCGCAGCGACGTGACAATCTGTATTCCCAAAGCGACTGATTTCAGAGCATTTCCATGAAATCTGCAGCATCCAAGGGGGGACGGATTGCCACGCCAGTGTGCGCACTGGCTCGCAATGACATGCGTTTTTTGCGTTTCCGGGTGATTTCAACTTGACTTCCCACAATAATTCGATTATAATCAAATTCGATATAAATCGAATTAAGGAGGCGATTCCATGGAAACGGTCGTTGAGGTCCGGGATTTGAAGCGGACCTATACAGTGACCAAGGGCTTTTGGCGGCGGGAGAAGCGGCAGGTGACGGCGGTGGACGGCCTGTCCTTCACCGTAGAACGGGGAGAAATCTTCGGCCTGCTGGGCCAGAACGGGGCGGGGAAGACCACCACCATCAAAATGCTCATCACGCTGCTGGCTCCCACCGGCGGCCTGTGCCGTGTGCTGGGCTATGACACCTTCGGCCAGGAGCGGGCCATCCGGGGGCGGATCAACTTCGTTTTCGGCGGGGAGCTGGGCATTTACCGGCGGCTGTCCGGCCGGGACAATCTGAAATACTTCGGCAACCTCTACCATGTGCCGCCGGAGCTTCGGGACCGGCGTATCGACGAGCTGCTGCGCCTGGTGGAGCTGGAGCAGGACGGGGACCGGCTGGCGGAGACCTACTCCAAGGGCATGCTGCAGCGGCTGCAAATCGCCCGGGGCCTCATGAACGACCCGGAGATTCTCTTCCTGGACGAGCCCACCGTGGGCCTGGACCCCTTGGGGGCCCGGATGCTGCGGAGCCTCATCGCACGGCTGCGGGAGCAGGGGAAGACCATCTTATTGACCACCCACTACTTGCCGGAGGCCGAGGAGCTCTGCGGCCGCATCGCCATTCTTCACAAGGGCAGGCTCCTGGCCCTGGGAACGCCCCAGGAATTGAAGGAGCAGGCGGGCCAGGCCGCCACGTTGGAGGACGCCTATGTGCGTCTGGTGGAGGGCGCCGTATGAAGACCCTCCGCGTCCTGGGCAGCACCTTGCTGCTGCAAATGAAGCAGTCCTTCGTCCGGCCCATGTTCCGGTTCTGCCTCATCGCCAATCCCATCCTCAACACCATTCTGGTCTATGAGATGTTCCGCAACTCCGGCCAGACGGATTTTGCAGCTTACGCCATCCTGGGCGCGGGCCTCATGGGCCTGTGGGGCTGCATCTGCTTTTCCTCCGCCGGGGACCTGAACCGGGAGCGGTATTCCGGCACCCTGTCTCAGATCTTTGTGGCCCCGGCGGGCTTTCAGACCATCCTCTGGGGCAAGGTCCTGGGAAACACCCTCCTGTCCCTGGGCACCCTGCTGTTCTCCTGGTTGACGGCCAAGCTGCTCTACGGCGCGTCCTTTCCCATCCGCAGCCCCGGCTATCTGCTGCTGGCCTTCCTGGCTGCCGTCGGGTGCTTCCTGTCGGTCTCGGTCCTGGCCGCCTGGCTGCTGACATTGTCCCGGAAGACCACCCTGTACATGAACGTCATCGAGATCCCTGTCATTCTCATCTGCGGCTTCGTGTTTCCAGCGGAGCAGCTGCCCCGCTGGGCCCAGATCCTGGGCATGGTCCTGTCCCCCACCTGGGCGGTGAAGCTGCTGCGCATGGCCGTGGCGGGGGTGCCGGACCGGGCGGCCTTCTGGCGGGCCTTCGGAACCCTGGCGGCCTTGACGGCGCTGTATCTGGTCCTGATCCGCCTGCTCTATGGGGAGATCCAAAAGCAGGTGCGGATTCGGGCCACCCTGGAGGTGTGCTGAATGGTGAAACGGTTTTTCTCGCAGGCCTGGCTCTATGCCAAGGGGCGGCAGGCGGCCTTCCGGTGGGAGGAATTCCTTCTGCTGGACGCGGCCTATCCCTTTGTGACCTTGATTTTCTACTGCCTCTTGGCGTCCTACAGTTTTCGGACCCGGGACCTGGGCCACTGGGTCGCGGGCAACGCCCTGCTGCTGTGCACCAACACCTGCGTCTTCCACCTGGGCGGGGCCTTCAACGGGGAGCGGTACTTCGGGCGGCTCCGGTCCATCGTGGTCTCGCCCAGCTCCTTGTTGGGCGTGGTCCTGGAGTCCGGCTTCTTCCCCATGCTGGTCTCCGCCGCCACGGTGACGGTGGGATTGGTATTGGGCAGCCTGGTGTTCGGCGTGCAGCTCTGGGGCGTGCCCGTGGGGCCGGTCCTTCTGGTGATTCTGGCGGCCATGTTCGCCGCTTCCGGCCTGGGCTTGCTGCTGTCGGCCTGCTCTTTGTTGGGAGACGGGATGCATTTTCTCCTCAACGTGGTCAGCTACATTCTGATGATCTGCACCGGGGCCCAGTTTCCTGTGGCCCAGCTGCCCCTGCCGTTTCAGTGGTTCTCCCGGCTGCTGCCCCTGACCCGGAGCATCGAGGCCATGGATCTGCTTTTGGCCGGGTCGCAGGCCGCCGCCGTGCTGCCCCTGGTCCTCGGCGAGCTGCTGGTGGGCCTCGGCTGCTGCGGCCTGGCCGCCGTCGTTATCGGCGGAGCCGCCCGCGCCGCCGTCCGCAACGGGTCCCTGGACCTGTTCTGACGCCCATATGAAATGAAGAATAGTCTTGCAGGGCACGGCCACTGGACGTGCCGCTGGCAGCTACAGTGCGTGTTCGGAAGACCTCTGTAGGGGACACATATATGCGTCCCGCTGGCAGGCAGCTGCGTATCATAACCAGCTGAAAACTGATGGTCAGAATACCCAATAATAAAGAACGATTTTTGTTTAAAACATCAATAAATCCGCAAACTGCAACTGTAAATGTTTTACATAGCGTCAATTGTTTTTGTCCTTCCCTTGCTCTATAATGGTGCAAAAGCTTCATTTGGAAGTTAGAACTTGAAATGAGCGAATGATCTCCGGCCGGTGAACCTTACGGTTGGGAGAAGGAAGGAGGATCGAACCCGATGAAAAAGACGATCAGAAAGCGCGAATACGACACCGAGACCGCGACCCTGGTGAAGAAGAGCACCGTTGGCTATTTCGGCGATCCCGCCGGTTATGAAGAAACCCTGTATCAGACGCCGGACGGCTACTATTTCCTCTATGTCTGCGGCGGCCCGGAATCCCCCTACGCGGAGGAAGACATTCAGGTCCTGGCCAAGACCAAGGTTAAGGCCTGGGTGGAGTCCCACTAATTTCAATTTTTGCGTATCAAAAAGCGGCATGTCACAAGGTTCTTCGTGACATGCCGCTATTTTTTTATTCTCCGGGAGCCGGATTGATGACCTTGCCCCGGTTCCAGCACCTGGCTGCGCTGGCGGCGGCTTCCAGCCGCTCCTCGGGGGTGTGGTAAATGGCGTGGCCGGTGCAGGCCCCGCAGTCGCAGCACTGGACGCTGAACGCCCAGCCGCCTTCTTCACTCAGCACGCCGGTGCCGCCGCAGAGGGGGCAGTCCAGCAGCTCGATTTCTTTCAGTATATCCATATATCCGTTACGAACAAGAAATTCTTGGAATATGCGAATTAGCAGTACTTGGTGATGCTCTCAGGCAGGTTGGCCGGATCCTCGGACACGGAGATGGTGAACTCCAGCTTATTGACCTTGCCAAACTCTTCGCACCAAGCCAGGAACGCGGCGGTCTCGTCGTTGTCCTTGGAGCCGGACAGCTTGTACAGACCATCCATAAAAATATGAGAAATATCAAAGTTGCCCGCGTGCAGGCCGCTGATAAAGCCTTTCAGGAACGTATAGGTGCCAATGGAATACTCACTGGCGTCGATCAACCGGACACGATAGTCGATGTCGAACGTCAGGGCGCTGCCCTTTTCGATGCAGACCATGCTGCCGGACTCATTTTTGATAGCGGAATTGATCGAATCGATCAGCTGTTTGGTCTTACCGGAACCCTTCAGACCACAAATAACCTTAACCATAGGAAAGACCTCCTTATTTGCCGTAGGGAATAATTCCCCTTTAGCACATTTTATCAGCTTTGTCACGGGAATACAATAGTAAGTTTTAACTAAAATCTCACCGAAAATTTACATGGTTGGCGCACCTAAGTGTGTGAGGGCGCAGGCGTGGGTGGGGGAGCCGGAGGTTTCAAAGGGGTCCACGCCGGAAACGCAGGCGGTCAGGGCCGAGGCAAGCTCGAAGAAATAGAACAGCTGCCCCAGGGCCTGGGCGGTCAGCTCTCCCGCCTGCAGGTCCACAATGGGCACGCCCTCGCCGTTGTGGGTCTCGGTCATGGCCTCCATGACATGCTGCTCCACAAAGTCCATGCTCCGGCCCGACAGGAAGCCCAGACCGTCGTAGTCCTTCCAGTCCATTTCCACCGGCACCTTTTTGGCGATGGGATCGAAGTGCAGCAGGGTTTCAAAGACGCCGCCGCGGCCACGGGCCGTCATCTGGTCCAAGGCCTCCAGGTCGTCGGGAATCAATGCCGTGGCGGGGAAGATGCCCAGGCCCTCCCGGCACTCCTGCCGCCAGACCGTCCGCTGCCACCAGCGGCCGAAGGAGAGCAGGGCTTGATCGAAGACGCATAAAAGCTCCTTTTGGATGCCCTTGCGGCTGAGGACGCTTCTGGCCCCGGCGTAGAGCCACACCGGATTGTCAAAGGAGCGCACGTCCAGCTCCCGGTAGGCCTCGGCGGCGCCCTCCAGCACGTCCAGGGGATCGATTCCGGCCACGGCCATGGGAAGCAGGGCCGCGGCGGTCAGCATGCTGCCGCTGCCGCCCATCTCTCTGGGCATGGGGAACAGCTCGTAGCCCTCCTCCTGACCCATGCGGTGGAGGGGAGAGCCCACCAGGGTCGCCACGGAGATTCGCTCCTTGGCCTGGGGACCGTATTTCCGCTCCATCATCCACCGGAGGCTCCGGGCGGCCACATTGGGCCCCAGGGCCTTTCCATCGGCGGAGATGATGTGCAGGCTGTAGTCCCTGCTGTCCAAAAGGCTGTTCAGCTCCAGCCACTGGCGGCTGGACAGGGAATCCCCGGCGAAATAGATCTGGGGCATGTGACCCAGCAGATTGCGGCCCGCGCCGCAGTAGAGGTCAATGGCGGATTTGGCTCCCAGGCAGGCGCCGCCGGTGCCGCAGACCACCAGCACGTCGGAGTTCGCGCAGATCTTCTCCGTGACCCGCCGGATGCTGTGAATCAGCCGGGCATTGACGGAATCCGGCATCCCCAGCCACCCCGCGAAGTCCGGCCCGTCTGGCTTGTGGGTACACAGCAGATTGTGGGCGTCAAAGATCCCTTTTTCCTCACCCAGCAGCTCCGGCAGCGAGACGCAGGTCCACACATTGGAGATATCCACATTGATCATAACACGGCCCCATTTCGTCGAAGAAGATAATACCATATTATAACACGGGATTCGCGGCGAAGTAAACTTGTTTTTCGTGGACAGGGGGTTAGCATAAGGGAGCTTTGAGATGCTGCCGTGTTGATGATGGGGACTTTCTTAACAGCCCCGTCAGATTTCTGTCTACCGGCGGATGATCGAAGTCCTGACCGGCCTGTAGAATTGCCCCTTCGATGGCCCTTGACATCCTTCTCATTCCGGGGTACAATAAACACAATCCAACAAAAAGCGAGGTGCGGACCATGGTGGCCCAGATGATGTCTATGATGATGCCGAAGCTGCCTTCACGATCCGCGCCGCCAAGCGCCGAATCCTGAGGGCAATTTGTCGTGTGCAAATTGCCCTTTTTGTTTGCCCCATAGGGCCCGACACTGTGGAAAAAAGAGGAACCGATTATGCCGATCAAAATTCCCAACGGCCTCCCGGCCAGAGAAACCCTGGAGAGCGAGAATATCTTTGTCATGCCTGCCACCCGGGCGGAAACCCAGCATATCCGGCCGCTGCGCATCGCCCTGCTGAACCTGATGCCCACCAAAATCGTCACCGAGACCCAGCTGAGCCGCCTCCTGGGCAACACGCCTTTGCAGGTGGAGCTGGAGCTGCTGCAGGTCAGCACCCATAAGGCCAAGAATACCTCCCAGCAGCATATGCTGGCCTTCTATAAGACCTTCGACGATGTGAAGGACCAGTATTTTGACGGCCTGATCATCACCGGCGCGCCGGTGGAGCAGATGCCCTTTGAAGAGGTGGAATACTGGCCGGAGCTCTGCGAGATCATGGAGTGGAGCAAAACCCACGCCCATTCAGCCCTGCACATCTGCTGGGGCGCCCAGGCGGCGCTGTACTATCACTACGGCATTCAGAAGGTGCCTCTGGAGAAAAAGCTCTTCGGCGTGTTTGAGCATAAGGTGGTCTATAAAAATCCCATTTTGCTCCGTGGCTTTGACGACGTGTTCTGGGTGCCCCATTCCCGCCACACTACCGTCCGCTGGGAGGACGTGGCCGCCGTGCCGGAGATCAAGATTCTGGCCGGTTCCCGGGAGGCCGGGCTCTACGCCATGGCCACCCAGTACGGCCGCCAGGTGTTCATCACCGGCCACTCGGAGTACGACCCCGAGACCCTGAAGCTGGAATACCTGCGGGACAAGAACGCCGGGCTGCCCATCGACGTGCCGAAGAATTACTTCCCCAACGACGACGACACCCAGCCGCCCATCGTCCGCTGGCGGGGCCACGCCAACCTGCTCTATTCCAACTGGCTCAACTATATCGTCTACCAGACCACGCCCTACGACGTCATGGCCATCGGCCGGGGAGAACGCTGTGACCGGTGAGCTGTGGCGGGTCCTGAAGATCGAGAAGGGCGTCACGGCCATCATTGGCTCCGGCGGCAAGACCAGCCTGATGCTGCATCTCTGCCGGGAGCTGCCGGGCACGGTGATCGTCTGCACCTCCACCCACATCCTGCCGCCGGACAATCTGCCCCTGGAGACGGGGCCCTTGACGTCGCTGCCCCATCCAAAGCTCTGCGCCGGGACCCGGACGGACCAGGGCAAGCTGGCTGCGCCGGTGGAATCCTTTGAGACATTGGCGGCCCTGGCCGACTATGTGCTGGTGGAGGCTGACGGCTCCAGAAGGCTGCCCCTGAAGGCCCATCTGTCCCACGAGCCGGTGATTCCATCCTGCGCCAACCAGGTGATTCAGGTCCTGGGCCTCTCGGGTCTGGGAAGGCCCATCGACGAAGCGGCCCACCGGCCGGAGCGGTACGCCCGGCTCTGCGGCGCGGCGAAATCGGACCTGGCCACCCCGGAGCGGGCGGCCAGGGTCCTGCTGGCCGAGCATCTCTGCACGCAAATTCTCCTGAACCAGGCCGACGGCCCGGCGGAACAGGCCCTGGGACGGGAACTGGCCCAACACCTGGACTGCCCCACGACCCTCGCCAGCCTCCAAACCGGCTGGTGGGAGAGCGTTTAAGCATTTCCATGCGGATTGTTTTTGACGAACCGGAACGTTGGGATTTGTTTATGTGTTGCACTGGCGCGGGAGCGCCCAAGGCTTCCCCTTGAGGGGACACCCCAGGGTGGCTTCTCTTGCCCCTTCGGGGCAATTCACCTTCAGCTGTCAGCCTCAAGGCTGACTGATGAGGTGTGCAGAAAAATGTGCGATTTGCAGGAATTTCCGGCGAATTCGCAGCCCTTTTCCACCTCATCCGTCACGGCGAAGCCGTGACACCTTCCCCTCCAGGGGAAGGCTTTTGTGGCGCTCCCGCGCCAGTGCTCTCACCTCGTCAAATCCCAATTATGACTATCGGTTTTAGTAAGCACACGGATTTTTATGACAGGGTTCCGTCCAATACTGTCATTGCGAGGAGCAAAGCGACGTGGCAATCCGTATCCCAAACGCTGTAAGTTTCTGAGTGCTCCCGTAAAATCGGTCTGTACAGGGGGAACGGATTGCCGCGCCAGTGTGTGCACTGGCTCGCAATGACAGCGTTTTTTGAGCACTTGCACAAAATTTGCAGTTGCTTATTAAAGCCGATCATCATAATCCCAATTTGTCTGATGCCGGCCGGCACAAACGTATCTATCGCAGCCTCGCGTTCCCGTTCAGGGGGATGCGGGGCTGTTTTTCGGACTTTTTAATCTGAAAATAATTTGCCAGAACAATGCTTTAAAATATTGCATAATCAGAAGGAGTGTGCTAGAATATTCACGTTCGCGACTTTTACAATTTTAGGTTTTACTTTGATAAAGAAATGAACTTCCAGGGGAGGTCCATCGCCATGAAGTTTTATTCCCTGACCAACGACGTCTGCGACGCCGCCGTTCTTGGCCCGGATTATCAGAGCGCAAGAGAGATCGGCAAGATCCGGCTTGGCGCCGACGGGCTCTATGTGCGCAGCGGCCTGCGGACGTATTATATTCCCTACACGCGGATCAAACGCTGCTTCCGCCGGGTGATGCTGGTACCGGCCAAGCTCTGCTGCGGCAAGGGCGAGATGCCCATGGAAAATCTGGTCCTCTGCGACGGCGAGAAGGAGCTGGCCTCCGTGGCAATGCCCGGCACCCGGGCCGCCAAGGCCCTGATGGAGGAGCTGCGCGCCCGGATTCCCAACGCAGAATTCGCCTGCCCCAAGAAGGAGACGCAGGAAGGGGAAGGGGACGCCACATGACCGCCCGGGAAGCCTGCGAGTATGTCCTCAAATCCTATGAGAACTACTACGACATCAACCGGGAGACCCCGGCCCCGCCCTTCGCGGCGGAGGCCGTGTTCCATTCCCACAGCCAGCAGTATTTTCTGGTGAAGAGCGCCACCATCTCCGAAGCCGAATCCAACGAATATGTGTTCTTCGCCGTCTGCGATACCCTGGATGCCGGGACCCTGCAAAGCCTGGACGAGGCAGCCTGGAACCAGGGCCTCTCCCGCATCACGCCCCACAAGGACCACCGCAATTCCGACGTGACTTTGGTGATCGCCGCCGATTCCATCCCGGCGGACGTGATCCCTTTGATCAAGCGGCAGCGCCATTATAAAAGCTACCGCTTCGGCCTCATGGGGTGGAGTAATTACCGTATAATCGTTCTGGACAGTTCCTTCCGGCGGCTTGTTTACAACAGCCAGGGCAAGGCGCTGAAAAAGCTGTTCCGGAGCATTATAAAAAACAAGAGAAAACGAAAGAGGAATGATTTTATGACTGCTATTTTAATCATTGCCGCCGCCATCGTTCTGCTTGTCATCGGCTATGTGTTCTACGGCTCCTGGCTTGCAAAACAGTGGGGAATTGACCCCGACCGTAAGACCCCCGCCGTGGAAAAGGAAGACGGCGTGGACTATGTGGCCGCACGGCCCGCGGTCCTCATGGGCCATCACTTCTCCTCCATCGCCGGCGCAGGCCCCATCAACGGCCCCATCCAGGCTTCCGTGTTTGGCTGGCTGCCCGTGTTCCTGTGGTGCATCATCGGCGGTATCTTCTTCGGCGGCCTGCAGGACTTCGGCTCCCTGTTCGCTTCCATTCGCCATGACGGCAAAACCGTCGGCGACATCATCCGCGACTCCATGGGCAAGCGGGCTCAGAAGCTGTTCACCATCTTCGCCCTGCTGGTCCTGATCCTGGTCATCGCGTCCTTCGTCAACGTCGTGGCCGGTACCTTCTTCACCGCTGACGCCGGCTTCGCCATCACCACCAATCCCACCGGCAACCAGACCACGGCCATGATCTCCGTGCTGTTCATCGTCCTGGCCATCATCTATGGCATCGTGACCAACCGTGCCGGTGTGTCCGTGGGTCCCGCCACCATCGGCGGCATCATCGGCATCGTCCTCATCGTGGCCCTGGGCCTGAACGTGGGCATCAGCATGGGCCGTACCGCCTGGATCGTGTTCATCGGCGTGTACATCATCGTGGCCTCCCTGGTTCCTGTGTGGATCCTGCTCCAGCCCCGCGACTATCTGTCCAGCTTCCTGCTGTACGCCATGATGGTCGTGGCACTGGTTGGTATTATCTTCTCCGCCATCTCCGGCAGCGCCACCTTTGATATGCCCGCCTTCACCGGCTGGTCCAACAAGCTGGGCACCATGTTCCCCGCTCTGTTCATCACCGTGGCCTGCGGCGCATGCTCCGGCTTCCACAGCCTCATCGCCACCGGCACCTCCTCCAAGCAGCTGGCCAATGAGAAGGACGCCAAGCCCATCGGCTACGGCTCCATGCTCGTGGAGTCCGCTCTGGGCGTCATCGCCCTGATTGCTGTCGGCATGGTCTTCGGCAAGTACACCGCCGGTGAGTTCGGCTCTCCCTCCGCTGCCTTTGCAGCCGGTATCGCCACCATGTTCAGCACCGAGACCACCAAGGTCTACAGCACCATCTATGCCCTGCTGACCCTGGCCGTCTCCGTCTTCGCTCTGACCAGCCTGGACACTGGCACCCGTCTGAGCCGCTTCATGTTCTCCGAGCTGTTCCTGAAGGAAGGCGAGGCTACCTGGAAGGATGCCAAGGGCTTCCGCAAGGTTCTGACCCATCCCCTGTTCGGCACCACCCTGATGGTCGTCATCGGATGCATCCTGGGCGGTCTGAGCCTGAGCCAGATCTGGGGCCTGTTCGGCGCCGCCAACCAGCTGCTCTCCGGCCTGGCGCTCATGGCTGTCGCCTCCTGGCTGGGCAATGCCGGTAAGAACAACAAGATGTTCTTCATCCCCATGATCTTCATGCTGGCTGCCACCCTGACCAGCCTGATCATGACCGTTGTGAAGAAGGTCGGCATGATTGCCGCCGCCACCGCCGCTTGGGGCGATTGGTTCCAGCTGATCTTCGCCCTGGCCATGGTCGTTCTGGCCGTGTTCCTGGTGATCGAAGGTGTGCAGACCTTCCTGACCTCCTCCAAGAAGAAGGCTTCTGCGAAGTAAGTATTTTTACAAGCACCCTTGTGTCTTCCCTCCGGGAAGCACAGGGGTGCTTCTGCATTTCACGGTAGGGGCGGCTATCAGCCGCCCGCCGGCGCTGTTGCCCTGCGGCAGTTCATCACAGGATGCAGCTGCGCACAGCGGCACGTCCAGTGGCCGTGCCCTACATCGGTGCAGTGCGTTTTTATCTGCGTGCATATGAAGAAAATTCTTGACAAATCCAGACAGTTCCACTATAATAATTTAGCCTGTCCAAAGGCAGAAGAATCCTTGCCACCGGCCCGACCGGTGGCCATACGTCCAAAAGGAGGTGCAACGAAATGGCAAAAATTTCCGGCAAGTATGAGGTCCTGTATATCATCGATCCCGCCCAGGGTGAAGAGGGTATCGCAGCGCTCGTGGAAAAATTCAAAGCTCTCGTTGAAAGCAATGGTACCCTGACCAGCATCGACGAGTGGGGCAAGCGCCGCCTGGCCTACCCCATCAACGACCTGATGGAGGGCTATTACGTCCTGATGACCTTTGACGCGAAGCCCGAGTTCCCCGCGGAGCTCGACCGTGTGCTGAAGATCACCGAAGGCGTCATGCGCTCTCTGATCACCGACGTGGAAGCGTAAGGGGGCACGTTCATGCTGAACCATATCGTTCTCATGGGCCGTCTCACCCGTGACCCGGAGCTGCGCCGCACCAGCAGCGGCGTCGCCGTGGCCAGCTTCTCTCTGGCAGTGGACCGCGATTTCGGCGGCAACCGCGAGACCGGCGAGAAGGAAACGGATTTCATCGACATCGTCGCCTGGAGAAACACGGCGGAGTTTGTCTCCAAGTATTTCACCAAGGGCCGCATGGCGGTGGTTTCCGGCCGGCTGCAGATTCGGAACTGGAATGACAAGGACGGCAACAAGCGCCGCTCCGCGGAAGTCGTGGCTGACAACATCTATTTTGGTGACAGCCGCCGCGACAGCCAGCCCGGCGGCTATGACCAGGGCTATGGTCAGCCGGCCTACAGCCAGCCCAGCTACAACCAGCAGCCTTCCTACAGCGGACAGAGCTACGGCGGCTATGGCCAGCCTGCTCCCGCGCCCGCCCCGGCTCCGGCGTCCGACTTCGCCATGCTGGAGGACGACGACTCCGAGCTTCCGTTCTAAGCGAACCGATTTTTTCACGATACTGAGATAGGAGGATCCAAATGGCTAACGATAGAATGCGTCCCCGCAAGCGCAAAAAGGTTTGCAGCTTCTGCGTGGACAAAGTCGAGCACATCGACTACAAGGATACGGCCAAGCTGCGCCGCTATCTTTCCGAGCGCGGCAAAATCCTGCCCCGCCGTACTACCGGTACCTGCGCCGCCCATCAGCGTCAGCTGACCGTGGCCATCAAGCGCGCCCGGCACATCGCCCTGCTGCCCTACGTGGCCGACTAATTCATACGAACCGACCCGCCCTGCGCCAACGCGCAAGGCGGGTTTTTCAATGGATCATGAAGGCGTCCCTGCGGTGGTGGTCGGGACCCATGCCGGCGGCTGATAGCCGCCCCTACGGTCACGCCTGTAATTACGCCCTTGCGGCCGCCCATGCCGGTTCTGCGTCGTCAAATTCCGGCGGCTCCGTCTGTGATTCTCCGGTCCCAGCAGGCTTGGCACGCTGCTGCCGTCCCGTCGCAGCCATCCCACCAGGGGTGGTCCAGCCACCGGTGGGGGCAGCCTTGCATGCCTGCGGCGGCATGGGCGGCTTTGGCCTGGGGGACCTGCGCCCGGAGGGTCACTCCTTCAGGGGCCAGAGACGGTCCGCGGCTTCCAGGGCTTGGTGGTGGAAGCGGTAGATCTGGGCGGCGGAGTAGGGCCGTTTGGCGGCCTGGCTCATGGCCTCTGTCACCTCCTGAAAGGAGAGCCCGTCCAGGTACCGGAGCCGCAGAACCATCCGCCAGGATTCCCGGGGCAGCAGGTCGATCCACTCGGAGACCTGCCGCTCCATGGCCAGAACCAGCCGCAGCTGCTCTGCCAGCCGCACCCGCTCGTCGCTGAGAATGCTCCAAAGCTCGTTGCAGGTCAGGGCGGTGGAGGACTTGCCGCCGTAGCGGGCGGTGATATTGGTGCATTTGATTTCCAAAAACTCGATGCGCTGGCTCAGCCGGGCAATCTGGCTCTTGGTCTCCGCCACCGCCTGTAAAACCTGCTTGGCGGATTTTTGCTGTGTGTCCACGATTCATTCCCCCTCCGTCCTCATCGTTTCAGAAACGCTGCCCAGGTCTCCCGGTCCGGCTGATCCAGGGTCACCTTGTTCCGCTCCAGAATCTGCTGCATCCGCTGTCCGCTGACGCCCAGCATGGCCCGGACTCCCTCCGGGGTGCCGCCCCGCTGGCGCAGCCGCCTCAGGTAGGCCCGCTGTAAGTCCTGCGGCATGGCGTCAAACTGTTCAATGTCCATGGGCGCGCCCAGCCGGTAGACGCGGCACGGACCGTTCCGGCTCTGGAGTTCCGCCGGATTGAGACTGTCGCTGGGCAGTGACACCGCCCGTCTGGCTCCCACCCGCAGCCGCGCGCTGTAGGCGGTCCGCTTCTTCTGCAAGCAATCATATTCAAATTCCGTCATTCCATTCTCCTTCTTTCGCTGATTTCTCGCACCGGTTCCTTGCCAGTCGAACATACGTTCGTATATTTATTATACAGGAGTTGGAACCGGCCGTCAATCCCACAAAATTCCATGTCCCTTTTTTGGGACAGCGGCAAAATTCCCCCGAATATGGTTACATCTCCGATCTTCCGGGGATACTGATACCACCGGGCTGCGGCACTTCCTGTGATTTTTGGCGGCCATACGCCCGTGGGAGCAGATAAAATTTGCAAATTTTTTGATTTTTTCCGAAATTACCTATTGTCAGATGGGTGAGAAAGATATATAATGGGTTAGTTGCGGTGAAAATGGCGCTTTTCGCCGGTAAACCGCGAAACGTATTGGATCGAGGATGTGCTAGAATGGCAAACTCTAAAAATACAAATCATACAACAGAAGATATCAAGGCCCCCATCGCCGCGCTGATCGCCAAGGCGCAGAAAGAGGGGGCAATCCAGTCTTCGGAGCTGAACGCCGAGCTGGAAAAGCTGGACCTGTCCGTGGAGAAGATCGAGCAGATCTATGATACCTTCGAGGCCATGGGCATTCAGGTTGTGGGCGCGGAGCTGGATCTGGAGCTGGACCCGCCGGTGGACGACGACGTGGCCCTGGTCATGGACGACGAGGACG
>CAMEIU010000015.1 GCA_945918815.1 uncultured Clostridia bacterium | reverse complement strand
CCATCGAATTTGACGAGCGGATGTACAGCGTGGGCCGCCTTCCCGGCAGCTTCAACCGCCGCGAGGGCCGTCCCTCCGAAAAGGGCACCCTGGCCAGCCGCCTCATCGACCGCCCCATGCGCCCCTTCTTTGATGACGAGCTGCGCAACGACGTGGTCATCACCTGCACCGTCCTGGCCAACGACTATGAGAATCCCGTGGAAGTCGTGGCCTCTCTGGGCGCCTTCATCGCCACCGCCTACTCTGACGTGCCCTGGAACGGCCCCATGGCTACCACCGAGGTCGCGTATCTGGACGGCGAGTATATCATCAACCCCTCCAACGAGCAGCGGGAAGCCGCCAAGATGTTCTGCACCATCGCCTCCACCTCTGAGAAGGTGGTCATGATCGAGACCGAGGCCAACGAGGTCACCGAGGAAGTGCTCCTGAAGGGCATCGAGCTGGCCCACGAGACCAACAAGAAGATCGTGGAGTTCATCAACTCCATCGTGGCCGTCATCGGCAAGCCCAAGTTCACCTTCGAGAAGGCCGCGGTCAACCACGACCTGCTAGACGACCTGTGCGCCTACGGCATGGACCAGATCGAGTATGCTCTGGACACCCCGGACAAGAACGTCCGCGAGGAGCGTCTGGCCAAGACCCGCCTGGACTTCGCCGAGAAGTTTGCCGAGAAGTATGAGGACTACGACATCAACATCGAGGTCTGCCTCTACAAGATGCAGAAGAAGGTCGTCAAGAAGTGGCTGCTGGAAGGCAAGCGCGTGGATGGCCGCGGCATGGATGAGATCCGTCCCCTGGCCGCCGAAGTCGGCGTCCTGCCCCGGGTCCACGGTTCCGGCCTGTTCACCAGAGGCCAGACCCAGGTCCTGTCCATCTGCACTCTGAATACCCTGTCCATGGCCCAGAAGCTGGACACCATCTGGCCCGAGGACACCAAGCGGTATATCCATCACTACAATTTCCCGTCCTTCTCCACCGGCGAGGCCCGGGGCAGCCGCTCCACCTCCCGCCGCGAGATCGGCCACGGCAATCTGGCCGAAAAGGCTCTGGTGCCCGTGCTGCCCTCCGTGGAGGAGTTCCCCTATGCCATCCGTGTGGTCTCTGAGGTCCTCAGCTCCAACGGCTCCACCTCTCAGGGCTCCATCTGCGGCTCCACCCTGGCCCTCATGGACGCCGGCGTGCCCATCCGCCGCCCCGTGGCCGGCATCTCCTGCGGCCTGATCTCCGATAAGGAGACCGGCGCTTGGCGTACCTTCACCGACATCCAGGGCGTCGAGGACTTCCACGGCGAAATGGACTTCAAGGTGGCCGGTACCACCGAAGGCATCACCGCCATCCAGATGGACCTGAAGAACGACGGCCTGACCATGGAAATCATCGCCGACGCTCTGGAGCGCTGCCGCAAGGCCCGCCTGGAGATCCTCAGCGAGATCATGCTGCCCTGCATCGCAGAGCCCCGTCCCGAGGTCTCCGAGTACGCCCCCAAGATGATCTCCATGAAGATCGACGTGGACAAGATCCGCGAGGTCATCGGCTCCGGTGGCAAGACTATCCAGAAGATCTGTGCCGACACCGGCGCCAAGATCGACATCGACGACGACGGCTCCGTGTTCATCTCTGCGGTGGACTCCTCCGCCGCTCTGGCCGCCAAGAAGATGATCGACGACATCTGCTTTGTCCCCGAGGTGGGCAAGCTGTACTACGGCAAGGTCGTCCGCATCCTGCCCATCGGCGCGTTTGCGGAGTTGGCCCCCGGCAAGGATGGCCTGGTCCACATCTCCAAGCTGGAGAACCGCCGCGTGGAGAAGGTGGAAGACGTGCTGAACATCGGCGACATGACCTGGGTCAAGGTCACCGAGATCGACGAAAAGGGCCGCGTCAACCTGTCCCGCAAGGACGCCCTGAAGGAAATGAACGGCGGCAAGAAATAATGCCAAGCATCAAAAGCGCTCTTCCAATCCCGGGAGAGCGCTTTTACCTTCGTGCCGCTTTCGAGGGGGTACGAGGGTGCGGTGGGACAATTTCCAGCAAAATGAATCAACGTTACTTTACAAAAACCCTTCGGACTGCTATAATTATTCTGGATAACAGCGCAAGGGCGCTTACATAAGGAAGGGATGGAAACATCATGTACAAAATCGTATGCAAGAAGGAGCTGAATCCTTCGGTCACCTATATGGAGATCGAAGCGCCGTTCGTTGCCAGAAAGGCGAAGGCCGGCCAGTTCATTATTTTCCGCATCGACGAAAAGGGCGAGCGCGTGCCTCTGACCATCGCCGGCTATGACCGGGAGAAGGGCACTGTCAGCATCATTTTCCAGAAGGTCGGCCTGTCCACCGAGATGCTGGGCCAGATGAACGAGGGCGACTACATCCAGGACTTCGTCGGTCCTCTGGGCAAGCCCACCGAGGTCGAGGGCATCAAGCGCGTCTGTGTGGTCGGCGGCGGCGTCGGCTGCGCCATTGCCTATCCCTCCGCCAAGGCGTTTAAAGAAGCCGGCGCGGAAGTGGACGTGATCGTGGGCTTCCGCAACAAGGATATCGTCATTCTCGAGGACGAGTTCCGGGCTGCCTCCGACAACCTGTACCTCATGACCGACGACGGCTCCTATGGCGAAGCCGGTTTCGTCACCGTCAAGCTGCAGCAGCTGCTGGAGTCCGGCCGTCAGTATGACGAGGTCCTGGCCATCGGCCCCATCCCCATGATGAAGTTCGTCTCCAAGACCACTGAGCCCTTCGGCGTCAAGACCGTTGTCAGCCTGAACCCCATCATGGTGGACGGCACCGGCATGTGCGGCGGCTGCCGCGTCACCGTGGGCGGTGAAGTGAAGTTTGCCTGCGTCGACGGCCCCGACTTCGACGGCCATCAGGTGGACTACGCCGAGCTCATGAACCGCAACGGCGTCTACCGGGAGCGGGAAGCGGAAACCAAACAGTCCCACATCTGCCGTATGGACAAGTTGGGCAAAGAACTGATCAAGTAAGGAGAATTTGAACATGGCGAATATGACACTGACAAAGACTCCCATGCCGGAGCAGGACCCCAACGTCCGTAACCATAATTTCAAAGAGGTCGCCCTGGGCTACACCCCGGAAATGGCCATGGAAGAGGCCAAGCGCTGCCTGAACTGCAAGAAGCCCAAGTGCGTCGAGGGCTGCCCGGTCAACATTCGGATTCCCGAATTCATCTCCAAGGTGGCCGAGGGCGATTTCCAGGCCGCCTATGAGATCATCACCGATACCAACGCTCTGCCCGCTCTGTCCGGCCGCGTCTGTCCCCAGGAGAGCCAGTGCGAGAGCAAGTGCGTCCGCGGCGTCAAGGGCGAGCCGGTTGCCATCGGCCGTCTGGAGCGCTTCGTGGCCGACTGGTACCGCGAGAACGTCAACACCATGCCCGAGAAGCCCGAGAGCAACGGCATCCAGGTGGCCGTGGTCGGTTCCGGCCCTGCCGGCCTCACCTGCGCTGCCCAGCTGGCCAAGAAGGGCTATGAGGTGTCCATCTTCGAGGCCCTGCACACCGCCGGCGGCGTGCTGGTCTACGGCATTCCCGAATTCCGTCTGCCCAAGGCCATCGTGGCCAACGAGGTCAAGAAGCTGGAGGCCCAGGGCGTCAAGGTCATGACCGACATGGTCATCGGCAAGGTTCTGTCCATCGACGAGCTGTTTGAAATGGGCTTCAAGGCCATCTTCGTCGGCTCCGGTGCAGGCCTGCCCATGTTTATGCACATTCCCGGCGAGGCCCTGAAGGGCGTCTACTCCGCCAACGAATATCTGACCCGCGTGAACCTGATGAAGGCTTACGAGGAGCCCAGCGACACGCCCATCATCGTCAGCAAGTCTGTCGCCATTGTCGGCGGCGGCAACGTGGCCATGGACGCTGCCCGCTGCGCCAAGCGTCTGGGCGCCGAGAACGTCTATGTGGTGTACCGCCGCGGCGAGGCCGAGATGCCCGCCCGTCTGGAGGAGCAGCACCACGCCAAGGAAGAGGGCATCATCTTCATGACCCTGACCAACCCCACCGAGATTCTCGGCGGCGAGGACGGCCGCGTCAACGGCATGAAGTGCATCAAGATGGAGCTGGGCGAGCCTGACGCCTCCGGCCGCCGCCGTCCCATCCCCGTGGAGGGCAGCGAGTTTGTCCTGGATGTGGACACGGTCATCATGTCCCTGGGCACCTCTCCCAACCCCCTGATCCGCTCCACCACCCCCGGCCTGGAGACCAACAAGAAGGGCTGCCTGGTGGTCAATGAAGAGCACATGACCACCCGCGACCAGGTCTATGCCGGCGGCGACGCCGTCACCGGCGCGGCCACCGTCATCCTTGCCATGGGCGCCGGCAAAGAAGCCGCTGCCGCCATCGACAAGGCTTTGCAGAACAAGTAAATTTTTCAGAAAAAGCAGCCGTCTGCGTAATGCAGGCGGCTTCTTTTATCAAGTTGGGGCCGCCCGGAGGGGCGGCCCTGTGGCGTTTATTCATTCTGCGCGGCTTTGCCGCCGGCGAAGCCGGCCAGCAGGGCCTGCAGATCGATACCGGTGGATTCCTTCATGCCGTCCACCACCTGGCTGGCGCTGGCTATGATGTCCTTCACCAGCTTGGTGGAGTTGCCGTCGCCGTACATGACGATCTTGTCGGTCTGCGCCAGAGGCGAGGCGGCGTTCTTGACCACCTCGGGCAGGGCGGCCAGGTACATTTCGAGGATGGAGGCTTCGCCCATCTTCTTCTGGGCCTCAGCCTTCTTCTCGATGGCTTCCGCTTCCGCAATGCCCTTGGCCCGGATGCCTTCGGCCTCCTGCTCCATAGCAAAGCGCAGGGCCTCCGCCTCGGCCTTGCGGGCCTCAGCCTCCTGGATGGCCTCGTACTTCTTGGCTTCGGCTTCCTTCTGCCGTTTGATGAGGTCGGCTTCGGCCTCCTTTTCGGCCTTGTACTTCATGGCGTCGGCCTGCTTGCGGATCTCCGCGTCCAGCTTCCGCTCCCGGAGGGCGATCTCCTTCTCGGCCAGCTCCGCCTCCTTCTCCCGGCGGGCGATGTCGGCGTTGGCCTTGGTGATCTCAATGGTTTTCCGCTGGCTCTCCTGCTGGATGGAGTAGGCGGCGTCGGCCTCGGCCTTCTTGGTGTCGGCCCGGACCTGCATCTCCGCCTGCTGGACGGAAAGCTCCGTGTTCTGCTCGGCGATTTTCTTCTCCGCCTCCACCTTCACGGCGTTGGCCTCCTGCTGGGCCTCGGCGGTGGCGATGGCGATGTCTCTCTGGGCAATGGCCTTGGCAATCTGGGCGTTCTTGCGAATCTGCTCCACATTGTCAATGCCCATGTTCTCAATGGTACCGGCATTGTCCCGGAAGCTCTGGATGTTGAAGTTGACCACTTCAATGCCCAGCTTTTCCATGTCCGGCACCACGTTCTCCGTGATCTTCTTGGCCACGCCCTGCCGGTCCTGGACCATTTCCTTCAGGCCCACGGAGCCGACAATTTCACGCATGTTGCCTTCCAGCACCTGGGTCACCAGGGAGATCAGCTCGTCCTGATGCATGCCCAGCAGGGACTCCGCCGCCCGCTGCAGCAGGTCCGGGTCCGACGAGACCTTGATGTTGGCCACGCCGTCCACGCTGACATTGATGAACTCGTTGGTGGGCACTGCCTCGGAGGTCTTCACGTCCACCTGCATGACCCGCAGGGAGATTTTGTCCACCCGTTCAAAGAACGGGACCCGCCAGCCGGCCTTGCCGATCAAAATCCGCCGCTTCCGCAGGCCGGAGATGATGTAGGCCGTATCCGGGGGCGCTTTCAGGTAGCCCAGAATCAGCAGGATGACGACTGCGGCCACGACAGCCGCCGGGATGATGAATTTCAGCATACTGTTTTCCTCCTGTCAAAAAATAGAATGTGGATCATGATCGCGTGCGCACGCCGCAAAGGGGAGTAAAAAAAGACTTTTATCGCATCCAACGGTGCAATAAAAGTCTTGTTGTATCTTATAGAAGATCCGCACCTGCCGGGTCCTGAGACCGTATTGACGGCAGGAGCGACATTGCAGATGCAATGCAACTACTCCCTTTTGTTGTAATCATATTACCATGGCTGCCGAAAAAAGTCAAGAAAAATCGGAACGGCCAGCCATTGCCCCAACCCTACAGGGCACCATCGAAGAACTCTGTAGCGGAGCACGAGGGGCGGTGCGTTACTCGTCCCGGAGGGACGCCTCGTAGAGGGCGTTCTTCGGAAATCCCGTTTCCTTGGCGGCCTGCTTCACGGCGTCCTTGCGGCTGAGGCCCTGGGCCACCTTTTCCGCCACCAGCGCCAGGGCGTCCTCCAGGGTGGTTTCCGGCTCCGCGGACGGGGCGGCCCCTTCCAGCACCAGCACATATTCGCCTCTGGGATCCTGGGCCTCATAGTAGTCCGCGGCCCCCTGGAGGGTGGTGCGGATCACCTCTTCATGGAGCTTGGTCAGCTCCCGGCACAGGGAGATCCGCCGGTCCGGGCCGAAGGCGGCCAGCAGGTCCTGAAGGGTGTTTTTGAGCTTGTGGGGGGCTTCATAGAAGATCATGGTCCGCTGCTCTCCGGCCAGAGAATTCAGATGGTCCAGACGGCTCTTCTTGTTGGTGGAGAGAAAGCCCTCGAAGGTGAAGCGGCCCGTGGGCAGGCCGGAGATGCTCAGGGCCGTAATGGCGGCGCAGGGGCCGGGAATGGCCGACACGGTGACACCGTTTTTCGCGCACAACGCCACCAGGTCCTCGCCTGGGTCCGAAATGGCCGGGGAACCGGCGTCGGACACCAGGGCGCAGGTCTCGCCCGCCAAAATCCGCTCTAGAATCTTCGGGCCGCTCTCCGCCCGGTTGTGCTCATAGTAGCTGACCAGGGTCTTCTTGATCTCCAAATGGTTCAGCAGCTTCAGCGACACCCGGGTATCCTCCGCCGCGATGAAGTCGGCATTCTCCAGGGTCTCCCGGCACCGCTGGGAGATATCCCCCAGATTGCCGATGGGGGTTGGGACCAGATATAACATGCCTGCCATGGCGTTTCTCCTTATCATTTTGAATCAACGGTGCAGATTTCACTGTAGGGGACGCATATATGCGTCCCGCCGCAGGCACATCGCTGTGCATGACTACAGGTAAAATCTAAATTATCTATGGTAAATTTTCCGGCACTCCGCTGTTTCCCGGCCGTCGGGATCAAACAGGATCAGATCCGGTTCATATTGCAGCCCTGGTTTTCCGCCTTTTCTGGCTTCCAGCAGGACCAGATTGACGGGGCTGTCTTGCCGGTGCCGGACGAAGCGGATGCGCTTCGGCTCCAGCTTTTGGTTCCTTAGCTCCCAGATCAGGTCCGCCAGCCGTTCCGGCCGGTGGACCAGGCAGAACCGGCCCCCGTAGCGCAGGAGCCAAGCCGCCGCGTGGACCAGCTGGGGCAGGGAGCAGGTCTCCTCGCTTCTGGCCTGGGCCAGGGGGGAGGCCGCCGCGGTCTGGCCGCTGCCCACGGGGAAGTAGGGCGGATTGGAGATCACACAGTCCATGGACCCGGCGGGCAGCAGGGCCTCAATCTGCCGGAGGTCCCCTTCCAGCGCCGTGAAATGCAGACCACTGCGCCGGGCGTTTTCCCGGGCCAGCTCTGCTGCCTGGGGCTGCAATTCAATGCCCGTCACATGGAGCGTCGGGTCGTTTGCCAGGAGCATCAGGGCAACGGCGCCGCCGCCGCAGCCCAGATCCGCCACGGCCGCGCCCTTCGGAAACCGGGCGAAGGCCCCTAAGACCATGCTGTCGGTCCCCAGGCGGAACTGATCCGACGGTTGGAGCAGCGTCACGCCGTTCCAGAGGGTTTCAATGTGCATACGCGCCTCCTACACAAAAAGCCTGTGCATTCGCACAGGCTTTTTGCTGTGTACGTTGGAATTAGCCCTCAGAAATAGCTTCGTTGGGGCATTCGCCAGCGCAGGTGCCGCACTCCACACAGGTATCGGCGTCGATGACGTACTTGCCGTCACCCTCGCTGATAGCGCCCAGGGGGCAGACGTCAGCGCAGGAACCGCACATGACGCAAGCGTCGGAAATCACATATGCCATTTGGAAACACCTCCGTTTCATATTCCAGATATCATTCTACCATGTTTTTTGAAAAAAGCAAGGGCAGAGATATGGGAACCGTGACAAACTCTTACAGCAGTGCGCTCATGGCCGCATCCATCTGGGCGATCATGGCGTTGGCCTGGTCCATGGACTCGGCCACGGCGGTGTAGTAGAACTTGATCTTCGGCTCCGTGCCGGAGGGACGCAGAATGATGCGGCCCTTCTCGCCCAGGGTCAGCATGACCATGTTCTCCGTGGGCAGGTTGGTGGGCTGGGTCTCGCCGGTGGCGGCGTCCTTGATGAGACCGGCCTTGAAGTCGGCCACGGAAGTGACCTGGAAGCCGCCGATCTCCTGGGGCGGCTGGGCCCGGAAATCGTCCAACAGCTCCATGCACTTGGCCTTCTGGGCATCGGAGGTGAAGTTGACGTTTTTCAGACCGGCCACAAAGTAGCCGTACTTGGCGTAGATGGCGTCCATGACCTGGCCCAGAGTCTTGCCCTGAAGCTTGTAGGTGGCGGCCATTTCAGCGATGAGCATGGCGGTGACCACGGCGTCCTTGTCGCGGGCATAGTCGCCCTTCAGATAGCCGCAACTCTCCTCAAAGCCCAGGACGAAGTCCTCGGGATGGCCTGCCTGCTCCAGCTCCAGGATGACGCCGCCGATGTACTTGAAGCCCGTCAGCACGGTGCGCACCTGCACGCCGTAGGCGGAAGCCACCCGGTCGGCCAGGGGAGAGGACACCACGCTCTTGACGGTCACGGGATTCTTGGGCATTTTGCCCGTGGACTGGAGGCTGCCCAGGATGTAGTCCAGCAGCAGGCAGCCCATTTCGTTGCCGGAGAACTTGCGGAAGCCGTCTCCGTCGGGAATGGCCACGGCGATGCGGTCGGAGTCCGGGTCCGTGGCCATGACCAGGTCGGGATGGACCTCTCTTGCCAGGGCGTAGGACTCGTTGAAGGCCGCGTCGTTTTCGGGGTTGGGATTGGGGCAGGTCTCAAACTCGCCGGAGGGATTCTTCTGGGAGGCGGGGATGTGGAACTCCGCGCCCAGACGGGTCAGAATCTCGCTGACGGGCTCGCCGCCGGCGCCGCACAGGGGAGAGTAGACCACTTTCAGACCGGCCTGCTTCACCACCTGGGGCTGGATGGCCTCCTGGGAGATGCGGGCGTAGTAGGCCTGCCAGACGGAGTCGGCGATGTACTCAATGTCGCCCCTGGCCAGCAGGTTCTCATAGGTGTCCTTCTCCGGGGCGAACAGGTCCACGGCCTGGATGGCCTCGGACACGGCGGCGGCGGGAATCTCGGTCATCTGGCCGCCGTCGGAGCCGTAGCACTTGAGGCCGTTGTACTCCTTGGTGTTGTGGCTGGCGGAAATCACCATGCCGACGCCGCACTTGAGATACCGGACGGCGAAGGACAGCATGGGGGTCGGGCAGAGACGGTCGTAGAGATACACATGGATGCCCTCGGCAGCCAGAGCCGCGGCGCAGACCTCGGCGAAGCGGCGGGAATTGTTGCGGCAGTCATAGCCGATGGCGCAGGTCTTGCTGTCACCGGACTGGAGCAGATAGTTGGCAAGGCCTCTTGCCACCTGGCGGACCGTCAGGTCATTGAGCCGGGCCGTGCCCACGCCCATAACACAGCGGATACCGGCCGTGCCAAAGCTGGCGCGGCTGCCGAACCGGGCCTGAATCTCGGCCTCGTTTCCTTCCAGGGCCAGAAGCTCCTCCAACATGGCGCCCTGGCAGTGCTCCTTCCACCGGGCGAATTCTTTCATTGCATCCATTGTTGCTCACCTCATCCAAAAATTTAGAGTTCATTCAAACCGGCTTCCCACAGCCGGAGGATAGACGGACAAATTGGGATTTGACGATGTACCGCTTTATGTAGGGCACGGCCACTGGACGTGCCGCTGTACGCAGCTGCGTCCCGGCTCCGACTGCCCAACGGCGCGTCGGGTCGCCGCGCCCTACATTGGCGATACATCACCTCAACAAATCCAAATTTCCCAGAATTCTGTCTCCATTATATCACGTCCGGCGTCTTCCTGCATAGCATAAAATTCCCAATTCAGCCTTGAAATTCTGTTGTTGCAGTCCGGGCGGAAACAGAGTATGATACATATAATGATTGGAGGTCGATTTCCATGTCTTATGAAACCTTGCGGGAGCGGCAGACCGGGTCGGAGCTGATCTTCGACGGCCGGATTCTGCATCTGTACCGGGACGATATCGCCCTGCCCAACGGCAATCCGGCGGAGCGGGAGCTGATCCGCCATGTGGGGGCCGTCTGCGTGATCCCGGTCACCGACGACGGCATGGCCGTCATGGAGCGGCAGTACCGCTATCCCATCGACGAGGTCGTTCTGGAGATTCCCGCCGGAAAGCTGGACAGCAAATCCGAGGATCACGAGGCCGCCGCCCGCCGGGAGCTGGAGGAGGAAACCGGCTATCATGCCGAAACGCTGATTCCTCTGGGCAAGTTCTATCCGGCCTGCGCCTACTCCGACGAGACCATCTGGATGTATCTGGCCAAGGGCCTGCACCGGGGCGACCGGCACCTGGACGAAGACGAATTTCTCGATGTGGAGCTGATTCCCTTAAAGGACCTGGTTCAGCAGGTCCTGGCCGGACAGGTTCCCGACGCCAAAACCCAGATCGCGATTTTGAAGGCCGCCGCCCATGAGGGTGTGCTCAGCCTGGATGATTAAATTTTGAAGAAAGGCGGCAGAACCATGGCAAAGAATCATGTGCTGAACAACCTGGAAGAGGAAGAAATCCTCTGGGCCGACACCAAGCGATGGCTTGGCATGCCTCTGACCTTCACCAAGTACCGGGTGGACAAGGACCGGCTCTACTGCAAGAAGGGCTTTTTGAAAACGGAGACCGACGAGCTGCTGCTGTACCGGATTCTGGACATCAAGAGCAGCCAGACCCTGGGCCAGCGAATCTGCGGCGTGGGCACCGTGGTGCTGTTTTGCAGCGACAAGAGCAGCGGCGTGCTGGAGCTGAAAAACATCAAGAAGCCGGACCAGGTTCGCCGGTTCCTCAGCAACCTGGTGGAGCAGCGCCGCAACGAGACCGGCGTCAAGGGCCGGGAGATTTACGGCACCAACACCCCCATGCCGCCCCATCCCGGCCATGGTCCCGACTGTGACGAAGACGGCGACGGAATCCCGGACTGCGGAAATTGAATTGAACCCCTGTCAAAAACCCCTCCCGCCGCATAGACTGAGGCGAAGGAGGGGTTTTATGATGGATCAAACCCGCGAAAAAGAAGTCTGGTCCCGGGTCATGGCGGCCTCCGCTAACGCGCCCATGCCCAAGCAGGCCAAGGCCATGGCTGCGCCAAGGTCCGGTGGCCTGACGGAGGAAACGCTCCGGCAGCTGATGGAGGCGGAGGCCATGGAGGCCCATACATACCGGCAATTGGCGGCAAAGTCCCAAGGTAACGCCCGCCGGACCCTGGAGCAACTTTCCATGGAGGAACAGGGGCACTTCCGGCGTCTGACGGCCATCGGCTTTCTGCTCCTGGGCCGCAAGCTCACCGTGAACCGGCCGGAGGCCGCTCATTTTGACACGGCCCCGGAAATTTTGCGGAACCAATACCGCCGGGAGCTGGACGCCGCCGGCCGCTACCGGGACGTTGCCGGAACCGCCGGGGTCTACGGCCCGCTGTTCCTGGACCTGGCTGATGTCGAGGAACGCCACAGCCAGATGGTGGTGAAACTCCTGGGAGAGATGCTGTAAAGAAATCCGCGCCAGTACATCACACAGACAAATCCCAATTTTCCTCTGAAGGTCTTGCCCCAGGCGGCTTCAGACGCCTTGACAAGCGGCGGGTGGATGGCTATAATAAATCCGAAAATTGAATACCCACATGCAGTGCTTCCTTCGGGGAAGAGAATAGGGAATCGGGTGAAACTCCCGAGCGATCCGGTCACTGTAAGCGGACAGCAAGCCGCAGTTGCCATTGCGAAAGCGAGAAGGCGCGGCAAGCATAGACCCGTAAGCCAGGAGACCTGCTGCGTGTGATGGAGATGGGGATATCTTCCGCAGAAAGTGGCCCGTCAAACAACGCCTTGTCGACCGACATGACTTTGGATGATGTGCCGCGCATTTCTCAGAAATGCGTGGCTTCTTTTCGTGCGGCTGGATATAAAAAACAATCCAAAAGGAGCGAACGAAAATGAGACACATGAAACAATGGATTGCCCTGCTGCTGGCAGTGGTTCTGGTGCTGGGCCTTATGGCCTGCGCGGCCCAGGAGCAGGCTCCCACAGCGGAAGAACCGGCCTCCACCCAGGAAATAGTCCAGCCGGAGGAACCCGCGGCCGAAGAGACGCCTGTGGAAGAACCCGCTCAAGAGGAGCCTGCGGAAGAACCGGAAGCCTCCGGCAAACGCACGGAATATCCCCTGACCATCACGACTTATAACTACGAAAAAGAACAGGTGGAATTCACCTTCGACAAGGCCCCGGAGCGGGTCTGGGCGCAGAGTCAGAATAACATTGAGATCCTGCTGGCCCTGGGCCTGGCGGACCGGATTGCGGGCGCCTACGGCTTGGACGGCGAGATCCGGGATGAGCTGGCCGGGGAGTTTGCCAAGCTGAATTATTATGAAAGCATGCCCTCCAAGGAGGAGATCATTGCCCTGGAGCCGGACTTCATCACCGGCTGGTACTCGACCTTCTCTGATAAGCGTCTGGGCGATGTGGCCTTCTGGCAGGAGCGGGGCATCGGCACCTATATGTCCCTGAACAGCGGCTGCACGGGACCTGCCGCGGATTTCCCCCGTACGGTGGAAAACGAGTGCCAGGATATTCTGACTCTGGGCATGATCTTTGACGTCCAGGACCGGGCCGAGGCGCTGGTGGAGGAAATCCGCCAGGAGCTGCAGAAGGTGGAGGACTACCTCTCCGGCAAGGAACGCCTGTCCGTGGCCGTACTGGAGGATGAGGGCGGCTCCTACCGCGTCTACGGCGAAGACACCCTGGGCGGCGACGTGGCCATTGCCGGCGGCGCTGAGCTGTGTGTGGGCAAGCACGGCGAAAACGGCAACATCAGCGCAGAGGACCTGATCGCCGTCAATCCCGACGCCATCTTCATGGTCTGGTACGACGGCTACACCGTCGGCGATGTGGACTACGCCGGCGAGCATGTGGTGAAGCTGATCACCGAAAATCCTGCCTTTGCCAGCCTGGACGCAGTACAGAACGGCCGGGTCTTTGCCATCAATCTGAAATATATCTATTGCAGCGGCATGAACACCCTGGACGGTGTGAAGGTGGTTGCGCAGAACCTCTATCCGGAGCTCTACCGGTAAACCGTAGGGAACTCGGGGCAAAGGCGAAAGGAAAACAGCTATGGACCTGAAAAACGGAATCTTTCACGGAAAACCGGTGTGGTGGATCACCATGATTCTCCTGCTGGCAGCCCTGATCGTCTCTCTGCTCTGGGCCGTGACCATCGGATCGGTGGATATCCAAATGTCGGATGTCTACCGGGTGCTTCTCTATAAAACCTTCGGCATCGGCGACGGGGCGCGGTACGGCAGCGGCAGCATGAGCGACATCGTCTGGTTCGTCCGCCTGCCCCGGCTGGTCCTGGCCATCGGCGTAGGTACGGCCCTGGCCATCTCCGGCGCGGTCATGCAGGCCGTGGTCAAAAACCCCCTGGCGGATCCCTACACTCTGGGCCTGTCCTCCGGCGCGTCCCTGGGTGCGACCCTGGCCATTCTGCTGGGCGTCGGCTCCTTCCTGGGCAGCGGATATGTGGGCATTGTGGCGTTTCTGGGCGCGTTCCTGGTCAGCCTGGCTGTGGTGGCCCTGGCCAACGTCGGCGGACGGGCCACCTCCGTGAAGCTGATTCTGGCCGGTACGGCCCTGTCTTCCATCTGCGGCGCGGTGTCCAATTTCGTCCTCTATGTACTCAACAGCAGCACCGGGGCGGTGGAGGCCGTGGCCCGCTGGACCCTTGGCAGCCTGGCCGGGGCCAAATGGGAGACCAACCTGTGGATGCTCCTGGTGGCCCTGACGGGCACCTTGTTCCTGTGGACCCAGCACCGCACGCTGAATCTCATGCTCCTGGGCGATGATAACGCCATCACCTTGGGGACGGACCTGCACCGTTGGCGCATTCTGTATCTGCTGGTCTCGGCCTTGATGGTGGGCTTCGCGGTGTACACGGCGGGCATCATCGGCTTTGTGGGGCTGATCATCCCCCATGTGGTGCGGATGCTGTTCGGCACCGACCATAAGAAGCTCCTGCCCATCTCGGCGCTGCTGGGGGCCATCTTCCTGCTGTGGGCCGACGTGCTCTGCCGGGTGCTCCTGCCTGGCAAAGAACTGCCCATCGGTGTTCTGACGTCCCTGGTGGGCGCGCCGGTGTTCATCTATCTGATGGCGCGCAAGCGCTACGGCTTTGGAGGCGGCGACTGATGCAGATACAAGCCAAGGATATTCAAGTGGTCCTCAACGCCAACCGGATTTTAAAGGGCGTCAGCATGGAGGCGGGCGACCGGGAACTGGTGGGCGTCATCGGGCCCAACGGCAGCGGCAAAAGCACACTGCTCAAGTGTATCTACCGGATTTTGAAGCCCATTGGCGGCGCGGTCTGGCTGGATGGCAAGCAGCTCCAGGATCACACCACCAAGGAATCCGCCCGGAAGCTGGCGGTGGTGGCCCAACACAACTATTATAATTTCGATTTTTCCGTCCAGGACGTGGTCCTCATGGGCCGCGCGCCCCACAAGCGGACCTTGGACCGGGACAATGCGGAGGACTTCCGCATCGTGGCGGAAGCCCTGGAGACTGTCGGTATGGCGGCGTTTGCAAACCGCTCTTTTTCCACCCTGTCCGGCGGCGAGCAGCAGCGGGTCATCCTGGCCCGGGCGTTGGCGCAGCAGACGCCCTGCCTGATTCTCGACGAGCCGACCAACCATCTGGATGTCAAATTTCAGCTGCAATTGATGGACCTGGTGCGGGGACTGGACCGAACGGTCCTGACGGCGGTCCACGATCTGAATATTGCGGCCATGTACTGCGACCGGCTCTACGCCCTGAAGGACGGGGAAATCGTGGGCCAGGGGACGCCCCGGGAATTGCTGATGCCATCGTTCATCCAGCAGGTCTATGAGGTGGACGCCGACGTGCTGACCCTTCCGGGCGGCGCGCCTCACATTGTGTTCCATCCCAACGTTGGAAAGGAGTCCGCCACATGAAGCACATCGCCATCCTGACCTGTCTGGATGCCTGCAAGGTCTGCACCGGTGCGGGCTGCCTGAAAGCCTGGAACAGCCGGAGCCGCGGCTTTGCCTCCTATGCCGGGGAAGCAGTCCAGCTGGACGCCTTCCTCCACTGCAACGGCTGCGGCTCTGATCCGGCTTCGGACCCCGGCATGGCGGAGAAGCTGGACCGGCTCAGCTCCATGGGGGTCTCGGCGGTCCACACCGGCGTCTGTACCCGCAAGGGCCCGGACCGCCAGGAATACTGCCCGAATATCGCCAAAATCTGCACCCTGTTGGAGCAGCGCGGCATCCGGGTGATCTACGGTACCCACTAGAACAGTCCACAGGGGCTGTTAAGAAAGTCTAAGTTTCCACTTTGACCGCTAACTTTTTGATAGAAAAAGCGTCAAATTTACGGTCAAAAAGGGAACGGATTGCCACGCCAGTGTGCGCACTGGCTCGCAATGACAGACTTTTTTAACAGCCCCTGCTCTGTAAACCCGATATGCTGACGGATGCCGGTCAGCATTTTTTATTGTACACACCGCCTGACCACGCCCAGGAGCGCTTCGGAGAAGATCTCCTGGATGTCCGCGTCCGAATAGCCGTGGGCGGACAGGGCTTCGGCCATGTCCAGGTAGTTCTCCACGCCGGTAAAGCCCTGGGGCAGCCCGTCGCAGCCGTCCAGGTCACCGCCCAGGGCCACATGGCCTGCGCCGCCCAGCTCATAGAAATGGTCGACATGGCGGCACACGTCGTCAAAGGTGGCGAGCTGCTCCGCCAGGAACGCCCCGCAGAGGTTGATGCCCGCCGTGCCGCCCAGGTCGCAGATGGCGCGGAACTGCTCGTCGGTCAGGTTCCGCGGATGGGGGCATTCGGCGCGGCTGTTGGAGTGGCTGGCCACGATGGGCTTCTCCGCCAGGTCGCACATCTCCCAGAACGCCCGGTCGGACAGGTGGCTCACGTCCACGATCATGCCCAGCTTCTGGGCGCGGCGGAAGAATTCGCGGCCCTGGGCCGTCAGCCCCTCGCCGGTGACGCAGGAGCCCGCCAGGGCGTTGGCGTGGTTCCAGGTCAGGGACACCATACGGACCCCGGCCTCATAGACTTCCTCCAGCCGCCCGGGATCGCAGCCGATGGCCTCCGCCCCCTCAATGGAGAGCATGGCGCCCCGTCCGCCGCCATGGAGCACAGCCTCCACGTCTTTTGCAGTGCGCAGCAGGCGGATCCTGTCCTGCTCCAGGGAAAGCTGATGGGAGAAATAGGCCAGGCTCTTGGCAAAGGCGTCGCCATCCTGGACCTCCTGCGGCATCCAGGAAACGCAGAAAGCGAACACCTGCACATAGGCTTCCAAATCCCGCGCCCGCTGGAGCGAGATATGCAGCGGCGCGTCCGCCAGCCGTCCCTCCTGGAGCCACAGCTCCACAGCCGTATCGCAGTGACCGTCAAAAATGGCATATTGCTTCATGGATCGGATCCCTCCATAGGTTCGTGAATGGTGAGGCGTGAAGAGGTAATAAGTAAAAATCGACAAGCTCCTAATGTCGCTTGTCGATTTTTGGTGCCGGTGACCGGACTCGAACCGGTACGCTGTTGCCAGCAAGGGATTTTAAGTCCCTGGTGTCTACCATTCCACCACACCGGCGTATTGCTTATTTTATCACCGGTTTTCTCTTCCGTCAAGTAAAAAGAGAGAAATGGACCATTGCCCCACGGCGGCCGGAAGGTCTCCGCGTTTTTTGGCACTTTTCACATGAAAACATTTATTTACCTTGCGGCGGTTCTGGTGTATAATGTGACTATGATTGCGCACATGAATTGAGAGCGTGGGCGCACAATCTGTTTTTTTCATGTAAGGAGGAAAGCAAAATGTCAAAGAAAGTCAATCAGTCCGGCTGGCTCAAAAACTACGGCCTGCTGATCGCCATGCTGGTCGCCATTGTGGCGGGCTGCATTGTGGGCTTTATTTTCCCGGCGACAGACGGCTCCGCCGGCGCGACTGTCCTGGCGCCTTTGGGCAAGGTCTTTATCAACCTGATGTTCTGCATCGTGGTCCCGATGGTCTTCTCGTCCATCGCCAGCGCCGTGGCCAACATGGGCAGCCGCAAGCGTGCTGGCAAGATCATGGGCGTCACCGTGGGCACCTTCGTGGTCACCGGCGCCATCGCCGCGCTGATCATGTATGTGCTCATGCGCCTGGTTCCGCCGGTTCTGGAGCCCTGGCAGAACATTCCCGCCGAGGAATTGGGCGAATACGCCACTCTGTCTCAGATGATCGTCAACTTCTTCACCGCTGAGGACTTTGTGGGCCTGCTGTCCAGAAGGGCCATGCTGCCCCTGATCGTCTTCTCCATCCTGTTCGGCTTCGCTGTGAACCTCAACGGCGGCAAGAACACCGTGGTCGGCAAGTGGCTGGAGGACCTGTCCAATGTGATGATGAAATTCGTCAAGATCGTCACTTACTACGCCCCCATCGCCTTCTTCGGCTTCTTCGCGGACCTGGTCGCTACCTACGGCCCCCAGATCACCGTGGACTATGGCCGGGCCCTGGCGGTCTATTATCCCCTCTGCGCGATCTATGTGTTCACCGCCTTCCCGCTGTTCGCCCTGTTCGGCGGCGGCAAGCACGGCCCCAAGGAGATGTTCCGCCATATCCTGCGGCCCGCCATGGTGTCCCTGGGCACCTGCTCCTCTGTGGCTACCATTCCCACCAACATGGAGGCTGCCGAGGACACCGGCATCTCCAAGGATGTGTCCGATATGGTCCTGCCTTTGGGCGCCACCATGCACGGCTCCTGCTTCTCCTGCGTTCTGAAGATCGCCTTTGTGCTCGGCGTCTTCGGCGTGCCCTTTGAGGGCGCGGGCATGCTGGTGAAGGTCATCCTGGTGGCGGTCCTGTCCTCCGTGGGCATGTCCGGCGTGCCCGGCGGCGGCTACATCGGCGAGTACATCATCTGCTCCATCTTCTTCCCGACCCAGATGGAGCTGGCGTTCCCCATCCTGATCACCATCGGCAATCTGGTGGATCCCCCTGCCACCATGATCAACGCCGCCGGCGACTATGTGGTCTGCTACATCGTCTCCCGCTTCATGGACGGCAAGAACTGGCTGGAAAAAGCCCTGACCAGAAAAAAGGTCATGAAGTAAGTCCCTGAATCACACAGCGCCCCGAAGCCAACGCTTCGGGGCGCTGTATTTATCAAAAGAAAACCGGGACGGCCCGGGAAATTGGGATTTGACGAGGTGATGTATCGCCAATGTAGGGCGCGGGAAGGTGAATTGCCCGAAGGGCAAGAGAGGCCGGTCTGG
>CAMEIU010000014.1 GCA_945918815.1 uncultured Clostridia bacterium | reverse complement strand
CTCCTACACCAACGGCGTCAAGGAAAAGCTATTGGGCGTGCCCCATGAAATTCTGGAAACATTCGGCGCGGTGTCCCCGGAGACGGCCCAGGCAATGGCCCAGGGCGCCCGGTCTGCCATCGGCTCCGACTTCGCCCTCAGCGTCACCGGCCTGGCCGGCCCCGACGGCGACGGCAGCGGCAAGCCCGTGGGCCTGGTCTACGCCGGCTGCTGCACCCAACACGCCGTTGCGATTCAGGAACACCATTTCCACGGTAACCGCCAGTCCGTCCGCGAGCAGGCCGTCCAGGCTGCCCTGGAGCTGGCGTTGACGCTGCTGTAAATTGTCAACACTGAAGGGGCGGCTATCAGCCGCCCGCATACGGCTCATCCCTTAGGGGCGGCCCCATATGGCCGCCCGGGTATGCAGTCGGGCGACCGCAAGGGTCGCCCCTACGGTCGGTTTTCGTTCACCGGAAAACCCTTTGAATCAAGAAAGCCAGCTTCCATACGGAGGCTGGCTTTCTTGTATGACTTGCGAAACTTACGCCTTGGTCTCTTCCACGTAGGCGGAAGGAGCAGCGGCGACGCCCTTCTTCCACTCGATGGCGTTGACCACAAAGAAGGTCACCACGCCGACGAGGCAGCCGAAGACCACGGGCAGGATGCCCAGGTAGAAGTCGCCCTTGGAGAGAATCTGCCAGAAGATGAAGCCGATGGTACCGGCGAACAGGGAGATGACACCGGAGTGCTTGGTGGCCTTGGGCACGGCCAGGCCCAGGCCGTAGGCGGCGAAGGGACCGGCGCAGCGGATGCCGAAGGCAAAGGTATTCATGGTGACGATGGAGACGCCGGCCAGGGAGATGACCATGGCGATGATGGCGAACACCACGTTGCAAAGACGGGTATAGAGGATGATCTGCTTTTCCGACAGCTGCTTCTTGCCGCCGTTGGCCAGATACAAGTCGTTCATGACCATGGTGGACATGCACAGCAGGTTGGAGTCTGCCGAGGACATGGTGGCGCAGATGATGGCGGCGGAGATCAGGCCGACAATGACGCCGGGGGTATGGGCGGAGGCCACAGCCATCATGGCGTTGGAGCCGTTTTCCGCCAGGGTGGGCAGGGTGTCCTTCACGGCCAGAGCGGCCAGACCCAGGAGGGTGGGGAAGATGGACATGGCGGCCATCAGCACGCCGGACAGCAGGGAGGCCCGCATGGCGGTCTTCTCGTCCTTGGCGGACTCAAACCGGGAGACCATTTCCGGGCCAGCCAGGAAGGTACAGAAGTAGTTGAAGATGTAGCCGATGATGGGCACCCAGCCGATCTTGGTGACGCTGAGCTGCTCGCCGGGCAGAGCGGCGGAGATGGCCTGCCAGCCGCCGCAGCCCTTGATGACGAAGGGCGTTGCGATGGCCAGGCCCACTAGAATGATGGCGAACTGCACCAAATCGGAGATCTGGTCGGCGATCATGCCGCCCATGGTGGTGTAGAGGATGACAACCAGACCGGCGATCAGCAGGGACACGTTCAGGGGAATTCCCGTCAGAGTGGACACCACGGTGCCGGAGGCGGCGATCTGGGAGGAGGTCAGGCAGAACAGGGAGAGAATGCTGAGAATGGCGGTGAAGTTGCTGGACACCTTGCCGAAGCGGCGTCCCACGACTTCCGGGATGGTGATGGCCATGGTCTTGCGGATCTTCGGAGCGAAGTAAGCCAGGGGGATCATGGCGATGGACGCGGCCAGCACGTACCAGACGGCGCTCATGCCCCAGGAGCCGAAGGCCTTGGCAGCCAGACCTGTGGTGGAACCGCCGCCGATGTTGTTGGCGGACAGAGAGAAGGCCACCATAAACAAGCCCATGCGGCGGCCGGCCACCATGTAGTCCTTGCTGTCTTTGATCTTCAGCTTACCCACGACGAAGCCCACCAGCAGCATACCGATCAGGTATACGCCGACGATGATCAGGGGGACTATTTGCATAAAATACTCCTTCTTTCTTCTCAATTCTCCGCCTGCGCCCGCCTTCCGGCAGCTCCGCACACGGTTTGTATAGCTTTATTGTACTAAAAAAAGAGAAAATCGTAAATTGGATGATTATCCAAAAAATTTAAAAAATTCTTGTAAAAAGATGGATGTGTCAGAATGCTTAACCGTTTTATCAAACCATGTACAGCCCCTCGTGCCCCCTTCGAGGGTGCTCCGCGAAGCGGTGGGGGTTGCTGCAAGCTTGCAATTGTACCGAATCCCGCACCAGCCTTCTCCCAGCATGTCATTGCGAGCCAGTGCGCACACTGGCAATCTGTTCCCCTAATGAAATGAATATTGAAAAATGAATGATGAATCATGAATAATTGAGGTGTTTTCCTTTGGAAAATGGTTTAAATCTGTCCCCAAAGGGACACCACAATTATTCATTCTTCAATATTCATCATTCATTATTCATTGAATGAACAGGGCACGGCCACTGGACGTGCCGCATGCAGGCAACTGCATCCCGGAACCAACTGCCTTTCAACGGACGCGCAATGCGCGCCCCTACGGCCGTTTTTCAGGAGCCTGACGGGCGGCATATATGCCGCCCCTACAGAGGTGCTTCGGGAAAGCTCTGTAGGGGACGCATATATGCGTCCCGCATCCAGCCCACGCAAATGGGGCGTGTGGGCCTGGGCGTTAACTTCCAAATTCCTTTGCTTTCCGCACCCTTACCTCCGGCAGCAAGGCAAGCAGGGCGGCCAGGTTGGGGAGGGCCATGAGGCCGTTGAGGGCGTCGGACAGGGTCCAGGCGGCGGACAGGTCCATGACGGCCCCGGCCAGAATCACGAATACATACACGATCTGATAGACCCACGCCCCCCGGCTGCCCCACAGATACCGGGCGCACTGGACGCCGTAGAGGTTCCAGCTGATGAGGGTCGCCAGGGCCAGCAGGGACAGGCTGACGGCGGAGAGGCCCGCCGCCCAGACGCTGAACACCGTCTCCAACGCCGCCGTGGCCAGCTCCGCCCCGGCGGCCTGCCCATAGGGAACTGGGACGCCGCTGACTAGGATGGTCACGGCGGTCAGGGTGCAGAGGACCATGGTGTCCAGGAAGACCTCGAAGATGCCGAAAAGGCCCTGTTCCTCCGGCCTGGCCTCTGCCGCGGCATGGGCCATGGGCGCGGAGCCCAGGCCTGCCTCGTTGGAGAAGATTCCCCGGGACACGCCCCAGCGGACCGCCTGTCGGAGGCCGACGCCCGCCGCGCCGCCCAGGACCGCCTGGGGCCGGAAGGCTCCCTGAAAAATGGACGCGAACACCGGGCCGAGATTCCGTCCGTGGACAAGAATCACCGCCAGGCTGCCGCCGATGTACACTGCCGCCATGAAGGGCACCAGCTTTTCCGTGACCTGCCCGATGCGCCGGGCCCCGCCCAGAGTCACCAGGGCCACCAACGACGCCGCCATTCCGCCGGAGGCCAGGGCCACCAGGCCGGGCTGCCACTGGGGCCTGTAGACCCGGGCGGCTTCGGTCACGGCCCCGGCGATGGTGTTGACCTGGGCGATGTTGCCCATGCCGAAGGAGCCCAGCACCGCCAGCAGGGCGAAGAGAACGGCGGGCCAACGCCAGCCCAGGCCGTCGCGCATGTAGTACATGGGTCCCCCCAGCCATTGGCCGTCGGGCCCCTTCCGCCGGAATTTCAGGGCCAGGACCACCTCGGCATACTTGGTGGCCATGCCGAAGAAGGCCGAGATCCACATCCAGAACACGGCCCCCGGCCCGCCCAACGCGATGGCCCCAGCCACGCCCGCGATATTCCCGGTGCCCACCGTGGCCGCCAGGGCCGTGCAGACTGCCTGAAAGGAGGACACGCCGCCCTCCTTCACCGGGGCTTTGGCGCTGTTCCACACATGCCGCAGAGAGGCTCCCAGCTTCCGCACCTGCACAAACCGGGTGGCGAAGGTCATGCAGAGGCCCACGATCAGCAGCAAAAGCATCAAAGGCGCACCCCATACCAGCTCTGCCACCCGTGCCATAAAAATCCCCCCTTGTCCCTACAGCATATGAAGGGACAGGGGGGAATATGAGATCAGAATGGACAATGAAGGTATCTGCATGATCCGTAGGGGCGACCCTTGCGGTCGCCCGCCATGCGTACCTCCGATGTAGGGCGCGGCGACCCGACGCGCCGTAAAGCAGGTGGTTCCGGTAGGCAGCTGCCTTCCAGCGGCACGTCCAGTGGCCGTGCGCTACAAAAGCTTACAGCTTATGTCACAATTTTATAGTAAGCCCGGGCGGTGATCCGATAGACCAGGATATACAAGGCCGCGAAGGCTCCGAAGGTCACCAAAGTGCAGAGGGCTGTCAGCTTCACGCTGTCCATGGCGAAGAGCTGCAGCAGCAGTACCATCAGCCGGAAGTCGAAAGCCACATGGACCGCCGCGGCCAGCAGCGGCAGGAAGAACACAACTAAAATCTGTCCGTTGATGGACTTTCTGATCTGCTGCCGTTCCAATCCGACTTTCTGCATGATCTGGAACCGCTGCCGGTCCTCATAGCCCTCGGAGACCTGCTTGTAGTAGATGATCAGCACCGCCGCCGCCAGGAACAGAATGCCCAGGAACACCCCCAGGAACAGAAAACCGCCGTTCATGGAGTAGTATTCCTCCAGCTGCATCTGGCGGGACTCCGTGGAGAACCACTCCCAGGAGCCGGTATTGGAGAAATCCGGCGAGGTCTCAAAGCTGTCGAAGGTATTGCAGTAGGCGTCCAGCTTCTCCTGTTCGGAACCGGAAAGCTCCGTCAGCAGGCTCCATTGCACATACCGGTTGCTGGACAGGCCGTGGAGTTCATACAGGGCGGCCAGGCTGTCCACTACCACGCAGCAGCCCTTGTTTTCATCCACATTGGCCGCGCCGATCATGGGAGACCAGCCGCCGGTGCCCGGGAAAACTGTCAATGCCTGGACCACCGTATAGTCCCATGTGCTGCCGCCGTCCGCGCCCTGTTCGTTGAAAACCAGGGCCCCTTGCTGCGGAAACACCCCGTCGGGATCATAGACGGCGACCTCGCCGGGAGAGAGGGACAGGGAAACACCGGTCAGAACCGTGTAGTCCGCCGCCGGGAGAATCAGGCACTCCACCTGGACGTCCCAGGTCAGAACGCCGCCGTGCTCCACGGGAAACTGCTTCAGCTGCCCGTCCTGGAGATAGAAGCTCCGCTCCATGTTGGTAAAGGACCGGCTTTTTGTGACCTCCAGCCCCTGGGAGCGGGCGGTCTCCGCGATTCGCTGCTCCAACGCCGCAAAGTCCGGCGTATCCTCATCGGCGGGATTGTACCGCAGGATGGAGGTCCAGTCCGCCGGTGCAACCTTGTTCACGATGTCCTCCGTTCCCAGAAACAGCGACACGGTGCCGGAGATCATGACCAGGACCATGGTGCAGAGAATGCAGATGTTGGCCAGGCCCACGCCGTTGCGCTTCATGCGGTAGAGCATGCCGGAGACCGAGATGAAATGATTGGTTTTATAGTAATATTTCTTGTTCTTCCGCAGGAGCTTCAGAATGGCGATGCTGCCCGCCGTGAACAGGCAGTAGGTGCCGATGATCACCAGAAACACCGCCACGAAGTACAATGCCAGAGCCTCCAGGGCGTCCTGGGTCCGCAGGGCAATGCCGTAGCCGCCGCCCAGACAGAGCACGCCGAGAATGGCCAGAATCCACTTGGACTTGGGCTCTTTCTCTCCCGCGCTGCCCTCCCGCATCATGGCCGCGGGATTCTGCATGTGCATGCGGATGAGATTGTAGATGAGATTCACCAGCAGCACCGCGCCGAACAGGATGGCCGTCATGGCGATACCCCTCCAGCAGATGTAGAAGGTGAAGCCCGTGCTGTAACGCACCACCCGGTAGACAATCAAGGTCACCAGCCGCTGGAACAGCATGCCGCAGAGAATGCCGCCCACAATGCCGGCGAGGCCGATGTATACCGTCTCCCAGGCCAGCACCCGGGCGATGTGGCCCTTGCCCATGCCCAGCACATTGTAGAGGCCAAGCTCCTTCTGTCGGCGCTTCATGAGGAAGCTGTTGGTGTAGAAGAGGAAGATTACCGTGAACAGCGCCACCACAAAGCAGCCGATGGTCATGAACATGGTCAGGTAGGCGTAGCGGATCTGCTGGGGCAGGTCCCCGGCGTAACTCAATGCCGTCATGATGTAGAACCCGGCGGCGGTGCCTACGATGGTCAGCAGGTAGGGAATGTAGAACTGATAGTTGTGCTTGAGGTTCAGCCAGGCCAGATGGGGATAGAGGTGTTTACGCATGGTCCTCGCCTCCCGTGGTCAGCACCGTCAGCGTGTCGGTGATGCGGCCGTAGAATTCCTCCGTGGACGCGCCGCCGCGGTAGAGCTGGTGGAAGACCTCGCCGTCCTTGATGAACAGCACCCGGCCCGCGTGGCTGGCGGCCTTCACCGAGTGGGTGACCATCAGAATGGTCTGGCCCATGGCGTTGACCTCTTCAAAGAGCCGCAGCAGGCTGTCGGTGGCCTTGGAATCCAGCGCGCCGGTGGGCTCATCGGCCAGTAAAATCTGCGGCTCCGTGATCAACGCTCTTGCCACGGCGGCCCGCTGCTTCTGCCCGCCGGAGACCTCATAGGGATATTTCTTCAAAATGTCGGCGATGCCCAGCCGCTTTGACAGCTTGTCCAGCTTTCCGGCCATGGCGGGGTAGGTCTCGCCGGCCAGGACCAGAGGCAGGAAGATGTTGTCCTCGATGGAGAAGGTGTCCAGCAGGTTGAACTCCTGAAACACGAAGCCCAGATTCTCCCGGCGGAAGGCGGCCAGGTCCCGTTCCCGGATGTCGGCCATATTCCGGCCGTTCAGCAGCACCTCGCCGCTGGTGGGCTGATCCAGGGCCGCCAGAATGTTCAGAAGGGTGGTCTTGCCGGAGCCGGACTCGCCCATGATGGCCGCGTATTCTCCCTGTTCCACATGGAAGCTGACGCTGCTGAGGGCCTGGACCGGATTGCCGCCGAAGCGGGTGGTGTATATCTTTTTCAGGTTCGTGACCTCGAGTAGGGACATGGGAAAAACCTCCTTGGTGTTGTTGGCACCATGATACCATCTTTTTTTCTGCCGTACCATCGATTTACCTTACAAAAAGGGCCCGGAACCTTACACTTTTGTAAGGTTCCGGGATAAAATGTTATCATCCTTATCGGCTTCCTCGCAAACAGGTAAACTGGGTTTTGATGCACTGGCGCGGGAGCGCCAAGGCTTCCCCTTGAGGGGAAGCTGTCGAGCGAAGCGAGACTGATGAGGTGTGCAGGAAATAGTTGCGATTTGCAAGGGCTACCGGCGAATCCGTAACTCTGTGCCACCTCATCCGGCGCTTCGCGCCACCTTCCCCTCAAGGGGAAGGCTTTGGCCTTCTGCAAACTACGACTGTGTCAAATCCCAATTTGGGCTGTTGCCAGATTGGCTGAGCATCCATCTTATTTATTCCCGAACTCCACCGGCTCGTAGTCGGTCAGGGGAGCCAGGAAGCCCAATTCTTTGAGGCGGTCCTGAATCTGGTCGAGAATCTGCGGCGAATCCGCCGCCACGGTGTGGTAGTGGTATTCATTGGTGATGAGCATCAGGGGGGCGGAGCGGCTTTCGGCCAGGCGGGCCATGAAGTCCCGGATGTCCCTGCGGGAGGCGATTTTCAGATCGCCCCGGACCACGCCGTAGACGCAGTGATACACGAACACGTCCTCCACCCGGCCGCCCAGGTCCACGATCTCCCGCAGCTCTTCCTCAGTTCTGGCCGTGTTGTGGCGGACCTTGAACACCCGGCGGCAGGGTTCCTCCGGGGTGCGCAGCACATAGCCCTGATAGGTGGAAAGAATGTCCAGATCCGTCCTGGCCCGGAGCAGGGCCATGTCCTGCACAATGACCTGCCGGCTGACGCCCAGGCTTTTTGCCAGCTGTGACCCGGACAGCGGCGAATCCGCCTCCCGCAGCAGCTCCAAAATCCGGTCTCTCCGTTCGGTTCCGTTCATAGACATCCCTCCATAAATTCATTATACCGTATTTGATTTGAATTGACAATTGATAATTGACAATTGACAATGAAGGTGTCGCTGACGCGACGATTGAAAACGGCCCGCCCGTCTGTGTCACGAAGGTGTTGTCAATTTTCCGTTTGTTTGTTATAATAAACAATACGTTTTTTTGAAGGAGCAAACTTATGAAAAAAATGAAGTGTTCCGCCCTTTTGCTGGCAGTCCTGCTGCTGGCGGGCTGTGGGGCGAATGGAAATACGGGGGAGAAAACCGGGGTTGCTGCCACCACCGGGCCGGTGGCCCAGTTTGCGGCGGCCATCGTGGACGGCACCGGCCTGACCGTCACCCAGGTTATCGCCGAGTCTGTGTCCTGCCTCCATGATTATTCCCTCTCTGTGGGCCAGATGGAGACCATCGAGAGAAGCCGGGTGGTGCTGGTCTCCGGTGCGGGCCTGGAGGATTTCATGGAGGACGCCCTGGCCGCGGCGGAGCAGATTGTGGACTGCTCCCAGGGAATCGAATTGCAGCAGAACGACGAGGGCGACGATCCCCACATCTGGCTGGATCCGGACCGGGCGGCCAAAATGGCGGAGAACATCTGCGCCGGACTGTCGGACGTTTACCCGGAACATCAGGCAATCTTCCAGGCCAACCTGGAAGGGCTGCTGCAGCGGTTTTCTGATTTGAAGGCCTATGGGGAAGCGGAACTGGCGGATGTAAGCTGCCGGGAATTGATCACCTTCCATGACGGCTTCGGCTATCTGGCCTCGGCCTTTGACCTGGAAATTCTCCGGGCTATTGAAGAGGAATCCGGCAGCGAGGCCTCGGCGGCGGAGCTGACGGAGATCGTGGACCTGGTACAGACCCATTCTCTGCCCGCCATCTTCACCGAGGCCAACGGCTCCACCGCCGCCGCCTCCGTCATCCAGGGGGAGACCGGCGTGCCCTACTTCTCCCTGGACATGGCCATCGGCGGCAGCGACTATTTTGAAGCCATGACCCACAACATCAACACGTTGAAAGAGGCGCTTTCATGAATCACGGCCATCACCACGGCGGCGGCTGCCAGGACGCCTGCTGTTTGAAAATTGAAGACCTGTCCGTCCGCTTCGGCAGCGACCCGGTGCTGGAGCATATCGACCTGCATATGCACTGCGGCCAGATCGTGGCCCTCATCGGGCCCAACGGCGCGGGCAAATCCACCCTCATCAAGGCCATCCTGGGCCAGCGGGAATATGAGGGGAAAATCACCTTCTCGCCCGCCGGGGGCGGCTCGGAAAAGCTGCGCATCGGCTATGTGCCCCAGAGCCCGGCCTTCGACCAGGGCGACCCCATCAGCGTCCTGGATCTGTACGCCTGCTGCCTGTCCCGGCGGCCGGCCTTCCTGCCGGTTCCCAAAGCCTTCCGGGAGAAGGTGCTGAAAAGCCTCGCCAATGTCCACGGCGAGGCATTGATCGACAAGCGAATCGGCGATCTGTCCGGCGGCGAGGTCCAGCGGGTGCTGCTGGCGTTGGCCCTGGAGCCCATGCCCCATATGCTGATTCTCGACGAGCCCCTCTCCGGCGTGGACGTGGAGGGCATGGAGCTTCTCATGGACATGCTGGACGAGATTCGAAAGAAATTCGACCTCTCCATCCTCATGACCACCCACGATTTCTCCATGCTGGAGCGGTACTGCGACCGGGTGGTGCTGTTGGAGCATAAAATTCTCAAAAAGGGCGCCCCGTTGGAGGTTTTGTCCTCCGACGAGTTCGCCCGGGCGTTCCACATGGGAGGCGGTGCGGTATGAGTATCTGGTATGCAATCTGCAATCTGCTGCCCTTCCAGTGGCTGATCATGAATTTTATGAAGAACGCCCTGCTGGCGGTGCTGATCATGGGGCCCCTGTTCGGCCTTCTCTCCACCATGGTGGTCACAGCCCGCATGAGCTTCTTCTCCGACGCCTTGGGTCACTCCGGCTTCACGGGCATCGCCATCGGCGTCCTCTGCGGCTCCGTGGCCCCCATGTACTGGGCGGTGCTGCTGTCCGTGGCCTTCGCCCTGCTGTTCACCTATGTGAAGGGCCGTACCAGTCACGCGGCGGAGACGGTCATCAGCGTCTTTTCCTCCACGGCCGTGGCCCTGGGCATCTTCATCGCCACCTTGAACGGCAGCAGCTTCACCAAGTTCAACAAGTATCTCATCGGCGATATTCTCTCCGTGACCCCGTCGGAAATCGGATTGCTGGCCATCGTGCTGCTTCTGGTGGTGATCCTCTGGGCCCTGGCCTCCAACCGCCTGGTGTTGACGGCGGTCCATCCGCAGCTGGCCTCCTCCCGGGGAATCCCGGTCCGGGGCTATGAGACGCTGTTCACCGTGTCCATCGCCGTGGTGGTGACCCTGGCCATGAGCTGGGTGGGCCTGATGGTGTTGAACTCCCTTCTGGTCCTGCCCGCCGCGGCGGCACGGAACATCGCCCGGAATTTAAGAGAATACCATCTGTTCTCCGTCCTGGGCGCCCTGCTCGCCGGAATTCTCGGCCTGATCACCAGCTACTACTTAGGCAGCTCCACCGGCGCAGTCATCAGCCTGTACCTGGCCTTGTATTTCGCTGTGACCTTCTGCTTCCGCAAGCGGAGAGCGTAAAGGGCATTGTAAAAGCGGAGATGTAGGGGGCGGTTATTGGCCGTCCGTATTCGCGCTGGAGAACGCAACCGGCCTCCAATGGGCTTTTTCATTTCCCGTGGTGTATTAAAAAAACGCATGTCATTGCAATGCAAAAGCACCACACTGTAGGGCACGGCCACTGGACGTGCCGCTTGCAGGCAGCTATATCTTGTACGGAGCTACCACGGCGCGTCGGGTCGCCGCGCCCTACAGTGAACTATGTGCTTTTTCCTGACAATGACATGCGTTTTTCGTGGGTTCAGGCGCTACACGCTTCTCAGCCTTCCTTCCTCCATCCGGTAGACCCGGTCGGAGGCTTCGGCGACGGTGGGGTCGTGGGTGACAATGACCACGCAGTAGCCGCCCTCATGGGCCAGATTGCGCAGCAGGTCCACAATGTTGCGGCTGTTTTCGCCGTCCAGGTTGCCTGTGGGCTCGTCGGCCAGCAGGATCCTGGCCCCGGAGGACAGAGCCCGGGCGATGGCCACCCGCTGCTGCTCGCCGCCGGACAGGCGGGCGGGGTAGCGTTTCCACTTGCCTTTTCCGATGCCCACCGCTTCCAGCTGGGCCCTGGCCCGGACCTCGGCCTCCTTCTTTTTCAGGCCGTTCAGCTCCATGGGGAAGCAGACATTTTCCAATGCCGTCAGGAGCGGGAACAGCTGGAAGGCCTGGAAAATCACCGACACCGACTGCCGCCGGTAGTCGTCCAGGTCCATTGCCGCCAGATCCCGTCCGTTCAGCAGAATCCGTCCGTTGCCGGGCCGGTCCAATCCCGCCAGCAGGGATAACAGGGTGGTCTTGCCGCTGCCGGAGGGACCCACCACCGCCGTCATTTCTCCGGCTTCAAAACGGCACGAGACGCCGTCCAGAACGTTCTGGGCCGCTTTTTTATATCGGTAGGAAACATGCTCCAAAGTCAATGCCACCATGGTTCTGCCCTCCTTATTCTTTCACCTGGAGCAAGGCCAGGGGATTTTTTTGTACCCGGATTCCGGCGCAAACCGCCGCGCCGGTGAGACAGCCCAGGATGTACAGCAGCGCGTTGGCTTGCCAGTCCAGGGTGGTGAAGCCCAGAACCATGGTCAGAATCGCGCCCAGCAGCACGCCCATGACCGCCAGCACCAGCTGCTCTGCCGTCAAAAGACTTGCGGCTCGTCCCTTCCGAACGCCCAGGACCCGCAGAATTGCGGTCTCCCGGGCTGTCTGCATCACCAGCAGGGAGGCCAGGCCCGCCGCCAGCACCACCGACAGCAGACGCATAACCGGATAGAGAATTTTCAGCAGCTTCAAATTCCGCTCCAAGGGCTCCACGGCCTGGGTCAGTTCGCCGTCGCGGAGGAGAAGCAGCAGGGAAGAGGCGGCGGAGCGGCTGAGGATTTCTTCGGCCTCCGCCCGGAACTGGGGCAGAGCCCGGTTTTTCGATACGTCCGTGGCGAATTCGTAGCGGCTGTAGCAGTAGGGCCGCTCGCCCTGGGCCTCCAGCGTTTCATAGAGCGTCTCGATCATGGGGAAGCTCATGACCAGCTCCTGGTCCAGACCGGTGTAGCTGCCCACGACCTGGAAGTCCCCGGCGTAGGATGCCCACACCAGGGTCACCATGTCGCCCACCTGCAAGCCCAGCTTAGCGAGGGCGGCTTCCTGGACCAATACCTCGTCGTGGCCGCTCCGGTGGAAAAAAAACCGGTCCTCGTCCATGCCTTCCGCATAGGCAATGGTCATGGTCCCGTCCAGCAGCGGCGCAAAGGCGGCCGGGTCCTCAATGCCCCGGACCTGGCAGCAGACGTTTCGGATCTCCTGTTCCGAATTCGGCAGCTCCTTGCCGGGGAGGGCCTTCACCTGACGGAAGCCAGTGTAAGCGTCCACCTCAAAGCCGATCTCCCGGACGGTGGAGGTCAGGAAACCCAGGGCCTCCAGCTGTTCCGCGTCGCCGTGGGGCAGATAGCCGCCGCCGGGGACATAGCTGGCGGACTCGGTGCGGACCACCTGACCGGTGACCTGAATGGAATCGTACAGCCTGTCGATTTCGGTCTGGCCGTTCTCAATGCCCGTCCGCAGATATCCCATGCCCAGAATCAGGGTCACGGCCAGGGTCAGGGCCAGCAGACTCCGGCCGCCCTGCCGGAACACCCGGCGGCCCACCCAGCGGACGCACCAGGCGCAGCCCGCCTTCCGCTCCGGCATAAGCGTGGGGGCAGGGGAGGGCGTGTCGGATGGCGCGGGGCCGTAGGAGGCCAGGACCTCCTGGGCCACGACCCGTTCCTGCGCCTGCCGCCGTCCACACTGGAGCTGTTCCAGAATCGGGCTGTGGAGAATCGCGGCCAGGACCGCCAGGCCGGACAGAAGCAGAATCAGCAGTGTCAGACTGGCCAGGGCCGCCAGCTCCCAGGGGGAGAACCGGGGCATCAGTACCGCTTCGGCCTCCAGGGAGGCGAAGGCTTCCATGGCCTTCTCCATGCCGTAGTCATAGGCCAGCCAGGCCCCCAGGCCGATGGACAAAAGGCCCATGGCCGTCAATGGCCCCAGGGCTTGGGTCAGGACCTTCCGCTTCCGAAGGCCCAGGACCCGGAGAATGGCCAGATCCATCCGGCGGAAGAAGCCGTAGAGAATCGCGGCCAGCAGCAGGGCCAGTAGCAGTACGATGCCGAAAAGCAGCGCACTGGTCCTGGCCGATTGGCCCATGGGCTGGGCCGCGGCGTAGAAGCTGTCCCAGCCATTCTCCTGGAACCGCAGACTGTAGCCTGCCTGGGCCAGGGCCGGTTCCACGGATTCCGCAAATGCTTTCTGGTCCCGGATGTCCTTCAAAACGAAGCTGGTCAGCGTGTCGTAGGCGGACTGGCCGTCCCAGCCGTAGCCCGCCGGAGCCACCCAGTCCGGGGCGAAGATGTCGGAATAGTAGTTTGGATATTGGTAGCCACTGGCGGAATCGATCACGGTCACCATGCCCACAATGGTCAGGTCCAGGGTCGTGGTTTCCGCCTCCTGCCAGGGCGTGTCCAGCATGTCCGGACGGATGCAGCCACCCTGGCTCCTGTGGTCCAGCTTCCGCAGGGTGACGGTCAGGGTGTCCCCCAGAGAAAGGCCCCGGACCCGGGCCAGCTCTGAGCGGATGACGCAGACTGGGTTTTGCACTAGCTCGTCCTCATGGGTCAGCAGCCGTCCTTCGGTCAGGGCGTAGGTCCGGTCAAAATCCGGGATGGCCGTCATGTCCTGAGTGGTCCAGAGCTGGGCCGTGCGGAGATTCACGTCCAGCAGCTCCATCATTTCCCGGACCTCCGCCAGGGCCGGGTCCGAGAAGTCCGGCGATTCTCCGGCTTCCAGAGACCAAATGTACAGAGGCTCCGATTCCGGCGAGGGATATCGGAACTGTCCCACCCCGGTGGTCTCGTCGGTGACCCAGCCCATGGTGTTCAGGGGCTCCAGATAGTAGGAGAGGCGGAGGGTCTTGTCGGCCCGCAGCCGCAGCAGGACCCGGGGTGCGTCGGTCAGCTGCCGGAGAATGTCCTGTAGCAGAGACCGGTCGTTACCAAAAAGCGTCACGGTGAGATCGCTGCCCGGGTCGTATTCCGGCAGGCCCTGGAGCAGCTCCACGTCCCGCAGGCTGAACCGGAGCCGGTAGGCGTAGTCGTAATCCGCGGTCCAGTCCAGAGACCATTGCCGGTTGAAGCCGCCCTGGTGGATCCCGGTATACCGGTCCTCGGTGATCTCGGCGGCAAAGGCCGCGCCGGTCACATAGAGGTAGCTGGAGGCCTGGTTGCAGGTCTCCGTATCGGCCACATACACGTCCTCCATGGTGAAGTCCAGAATCCGGCGGCTGTCCACGAAGTCCATATAGGGGCTCTCCTCCAGCAGTGGCAGCAGGTCCGAAACGTCCCGGGCGTCGGGATCGGGGACCTGCTTGACCAGAGCGCCAATGCTGCGGTAGTAGCCGCTGATCTCCTCCGTGGCCCGGTCCACCACAACGGCCTGCAACGCCTGGGAGAGGAAGGTGAAGATGGCCGCCGCGCACAGCAGCATCAGGCACAGTGTCCGCACCGGCTGGCGCAGGGTGGATTTGAGACAGACATTGTTTCGCATATGGGGACCTCCCTTGCGGGTGTATTTTGAAATTCAGGCGGCCACGCCGGAGGGATTGGCGAAGACGCCGCCCAACGGGGATGTCGCAGGACGCCAAGGCTTCCCCTTGAGGGGAAGCTGTCGGTCTTAAGGCCGACGGATGAGGTGTGCGGTAGATATAAAACGCTAGGCTTCTGCCCGGAGCAGCTCCATGGACTGCCGCCGTCCCATGCAGGCGGCGGCTGAGAGGGTGCCCAGAAGGATGCCGCCCAGGCACAGTAGCGACCCGGCCGGGCCCGGCAGCCCATGGAAGAGCAGCCGCAGTCCCAGGCCCAGGGCCATCCCAAGCAGGCACAGCGTCAGCTGCTCCATGGTCAGGGTTTGGCGCATCTGCCGCAGGGAGATTCCCATGAGCAGCAGCATGGCCCCGTCCCTCCGGCGGCGGAAGAGGGCCAGAAAGGCCAGCCCCGCCGCCAGCCCCGCCGCCAGGGGCCGCAGCCAGTCCGCTGCCCAGAAGAGCAGGGCTGTCCCCGCCACGGTCAGCAGGGAACAGGCCGCCGCCCGCCGCATGTGGCGCAGAGCAAAGCGCAGCAGGGCCGCCAGTTTCGGCTCAGGCCGGGCAGGCTTCGGAATGCCCGCCTCGGCCCGGAATTGTTCCCAGGCAGTTTCCAAGGGGACGGGGGCCGTCCAGCCCTCCCGTCGGCGCAGCTCGTCCAAAGCCGCCCGGAGCGGCTCCCAACCGTCCCCGTCCTGTTCCAAAGAGCGTTCCACCCATTCCCGGAGCGCCTTCGTCTCCATTTGCTCCTTCACCGGCATGATCTCCTTCCACAAATCGTGCTGTATCATGGTTCATATCGTTCCGCGAACCGCTGCTTGGCTCTTTGAATCCGCTTCTTGCAGGCGTCCAGGCTGATGCCCAAAGCGTCGGCCATTTCCTGGTAGGTCCGGCCCTCGCAGTAGACCTGCTTGAGCAGCGCCAGGTCCTCCCGGGACACGGTCCCGGCGTAGAGGGTTTCCACGTCCAGGCCCATGTCCTCTGCCGCTGCGTTCTCCTCCAGCGCCGCGAACCGGGCCTGGGCCCGGCGGATATGGCGGATTTCGTTCTTCACCGCCGCATACAGCCAACCCGCCGGAGAGGGGCTCTCCCGCAGGGAAGACGCTTTCCGGTAGGCCGCCTCAAAAGCCGCCTGCACCGCGTCCTGGGCCAGATCGGGATTGGACAGGAGCAGCCCGGCATAGTACAAAAGCGATTCATAATATTCCATAAACAGCCGCTCTACCAGCCGCCCGTCCTCCGAACGCTCCATATCCGTCCCCCCTTTCAATCTCTAACGCCAGCAAAACCCCAAAAAGTGACGCTGGAAGAAAAAATTTTTCACAGAAAACCGAAAATTGGGATTTGACAGCGAACATGGGCGTAGGGGCGGCTATCAGCCGCCCGCCGGAAGAGGCCCATTAAGGGCGGCTGATAGCCGCCCCTACGACGCGCTGTTTGAGTGCGTCTGAACCTGCAACTCCCTATTTCCCGTTCCCCCCTCAACTGTTTCAAATCTTTTCAAATTTATGATATCATATGGGAAACCCTTTTGAAAATTTTTCGTCTTGATCAGTGAGGGGGGATTTCCGTGAAACAGGTCTGGCGTTCGACGGCGGTTTATGCAGCCGCGCATTTTGCGGTGGACTTGGGCTGTGCCTTTGCGGTGTTTTCCGCCTGCGGGGCCGGCGGCCTGGGCTTTCTCATCTATAATTTCTGCGCCTTCGCCCTACAGATGCCCATGGGCCTGCTGGCGGACCGGCTGGGACGCAACGGCTGGACCGCGGCTCTGGGCTGCCTGCTGGTGGCCCTGGTCTGCTGCCTGCCGTCCTTCGGTCTGGGCTGGGCGGCGGTTCTTGGAATCGGCAACGGCCTGTTCCATGTGGGCGGCGGCCTGGATGTGTTCAACGGCTCCGGGGACAAGGCCGCGGCTTTGGGTGTGTTCGTCTCTCCGGGGGCCCTGGGCCTCTGCTGCGGCACGGTCCTGGGCCATATGGGAGCCGCCCGTCTGCCGGTGGCCCTGCTGCTGGCTTTGATGGCAGGCCTGATACTGTTTCTCTGCCGTCCCGCCCGGATGCCCCGGAACGCACCGCTGGCGTTTCCGAAGATCTCCGTCCTGCCCGCGGCCCTGGCCTTGTTCCTGGTGGTGGTCCTCCGGTCCTGCGGCGGTATGCAGGTTTCTTTGCCCTGGAAATCCGGCCTCTGGTCCTGGATCGCGGTGCTGGCCGTGGTTCTGGGCAAGACCGCAGGCGGCTTCCTGTCGGACCGGATCGGCGCAAAAAAAGCCGCCGCCCTGTCCCTAGGCCTGGCGGCGCTTCTGTTCTGCTTCTCGGAAAACGCCCTGGCCGGAACGGCGGCGCTGTTCCTCTTCAACATGACCATGCCCATCACCCTATGGGCCCTGGCCCAACGGATGTCCGGCTGCAAGGGCTTTTCCTTTGGCCTTCTGACCTTCGCCCTGTTCCTGGGCTTTCTGCCCGCGTATCTCGGCGCAGCATCCATTTCCGGCATCGTCCTGGCCGTGTTGTGCCTGGTCTCGGCAGGCTTGCTCGTATTTGCCCTACGCGCTCGTAGGGGCGGCTATTAGCCGCCCGCATGGGGCACAAGGGTGCGATTCTACCTATATCATAAATTATAACTCGTCCAATTCCCTCTGCCACAGGGTCCTGACCGCGTCGGCGGGCATTCTCCAGTCGCCTCTGGGGGAGAGGGTCACGGTGCCGACCTTGGGGCCGTCGGGGAGACAGTTGCGTTTAAACTGCTGGGCGAAGAAGCGGCGGTAGAAGGTCTTGAGCCACTTCAAAATGGTCTCCCGGTCGTAGGTCCCGTCCAGGGCGTACTGGGCCAGACGGAAGACCTTTTTGGGCGGGAAGGCCCAGCGGATGGCGTAGTACAGGAAAAAGTCGTGGAGCTCGTAGGGACCCACCAGATCCTCGGTTTTCTGGGCGATCTTGCCGTCCACGGCGGGCAGCAGCTCCGGCGAAACCGGCGTGTCCAGAATGTCGTCGAGGACCTGGGTCAGGGCCGGGTCGCGGCTCTCCCGGGCCACATAGTTCACCAGATGGCGCACCAGGGTCTTGGGGATGGAGCAGTTGACGCCGTACATGCTCATGTGGTCGCCGTTGTAGGTGGCCCAGCCCAGGGCCAGTTCGCTGAGGTCGCCGGTGCCCACCACCATACCGCCGGCCTTGTTGGCCAGGTCCATCAGAACCTGGGTCCGCTCCCGGGCCTGGCCGTTTTCAAAGGTCACGTCGTGGTCCTCCATGGACTGGCCGATGTCCTTGAAATGGCTCCGCACCGTGTCGCCGATGTTGACGGTTTTCAGCGTCGCCCCGATGCGCTCGGCCAGCAGGACCGCGTTGTTTTTGGTCCGGTCGGTGGTGCCGAAGCAGGGCATGGTCACGGCCAGCATGTCCTTGTGGTCCCGGCCCAGCAGGTCGAAGGCCCGGGTGGTGATCAGCAGGGCCAGGGTGGAATCCAGGCCGCCGGACAGGCCGATGACGGCGGTCCTGGCCTGGGTGTGTTCCAGCCGCTTTTTGAGGCCCCAGGCGGCGATGTTCAAAATTTCCTCACAGGTCTCCCGCCGGTGGCCCGCGTCATCGGGCACAAAGGGCAGGGGAGCCACAGGCCGGGTCAAGGGCGTCTCGGTCAATTGCCAGTGGAAGGATACGGTTTCATAGCCGTCGGGATGCCGCTCATAGCCGTGCATCCGGCGGCGTTCCTGATTGAGCCGGGCCACGTCGATCTCCGTCTGGCACAGACCCTGGGCAAACCGCCGCTCCGCCAGCACAGTCCCGTTCTCGGCGATGACATTGTGGCCGGAGAACACCAGGTCCGAGGTGGATTCCCCGTCTCCGGCGCAGGCATAGACGTAGGCCGCCAGAAGCCGGGCCGACTGGTCCTTCACCAGGTCGCGGCGGTAGCCGGATTTGCCCACCACCTCGTTGCTGGCCGACAGGTTGCACAGCACCGTGGCTCCGGCGGCGGCCAGCTCGTTGGAGGGCGGCATGGGCACCCACAGGTCCTCGCAGATCTCCACGCCCAGCACGAACTCCGGCAGCTCGACACATGCGAACAGCAGCTTCGCCCCAAAGGGGACCGTTTGGCCGCAGAGGGTCACGGTTCCGTTTTCCGCCGGGGC
>CAMEIU010000013.1 GCA_945918815.1 uncultured Clostridia bacterium | reverse complement strand
CGTCCAGTGGCCGTGCCCTACAAAAAGCGGTACATCAACAAATCCCAATTTCCCGCTCACGCCGCCACGGTCAGCTGGGCGGCGGATTTGCCCTGCCGGAACTGGGCGCGGTAGACCTGGGTGCAGAGGCGGTACCGCCGGAAGAGGCGCTGGGCCTTCTGCGGCTCGGCGTAGACCTTCCAGCAGCCGCTGCAAAGACTGTTCTTCCCCTTGTGGCAGATGAAGCCCTGGACGTCGTGCAGGGGATAGCCCAGGAAGATTCCCACCTCGTGGGGAAATTCCTCCTGCATACACAGCCGCCGGGTCAGCAGGCTCAGGGCCTCAGGAATCCCCTGCCCCGGCGCATAGCCGTAGGTCTGGAGAAAGGCCTTCACCTCCGGCCGGGCCAGAACGGCTTTCACCTGATCCGGCCGGAAGACATAGATCAGATACGCGCCGGTCCGGCTGCACCGCTTCACGGCGGCTGCCTGCACGCCCTTGGCGGCCAGGGTTTGATTCCAATGGTCCAGCAGCGTCCACAGCTCTTCCCCGGGACCCAGGATGTAGGGAAACAGGCTGCCGGGCTTGATCCCGGCCAAAACCGGCGCGCACTGCTCCACCAAAAACGCTTCAAAGGTCATGGAATCTGCTCCTTTCCCGCGGGACAGTGCTCCCGCAAAATGCCGTGCAGCGCGGAGAGGCTGCTGCTGTGGGACCGGGCGATTCTGGCATTGCAGCGTTTGGCCTCGGCCACGGCGCTCTCTGCCATTTTATGAGACACCGTGCTGGTGAACAGAATCAAAAGGTCCGGCGATCCTATCTTTTTCCGAATCACGCCCTTGTTATCCATGAAAATCTTGGCCGTGCATCCATAGGACGCGCAGGCGTCCGTATAAATCCGCTGCATTCTGTCATTGCCGCCAATGATGACCACGCTCATGGGAAAGCCTCCTTTTTTAGTTAGCTTATTCTAACTTATGCCTAAAAGAAAGACACCGGAACCGGTTGGCGCTGTCTTTTAGTTAGTTTATTCTAACTATTTTAGAGGATACCATAGACAACTGGATTTGTCAAGAGAATGACACACAGTAAAATTGGGATTTGACGATGTGTCGTACTGGCGCGGGAGCGTCCCAAAAGCCTTCCCCTTGAGGGGACGCCCCAGGGCGGCCTCTCTTGCCCCTTCGGGGCAATTCACCTTCAGGTGTCACGGCTTCGCCGTGACGGATGAGGTGGTGCAGGGGTGCGAATTCGCCGGAAGTTCCTGCAAAACGAACCATGTTTCCGCACACCTCATCAGTCTCGCTTCGCTCGACAGCTTCCCCTCAAGGGGAAGCCTTGGGCGCTCCCGCGCCAGTGCAACAACTAGACAAATCCCATTTCCCCGGGGCAGTGACGAATACGGATCAGCGCAGGCCCGGCAGCTCCGCCAGCATTCGGATCTCCGGGATCACGTACTCCGGTCCGGCCTGCCGGTTCAGTTCTTCCGGCGTGAAGGTGGTCGGCACGCCTGCGGCATCCATACCGGCGGCGTGGGCGGCCTGGATGCCGCTGACGGCGTCCTCCACCACCAGGCAGTCCTTGGGCTCCACCTCCACCCGGCGGGCGCCCTCCAGGTAGATATCCGGGAAGGGCTTCTTCCGCTCCACATCGGAGCCGGTGACCAGGGCGGTGAACAGGTCCTCCTCCACGCCCACGGCCTGGAGATTGTAGCGGACCTTCCTCAGATCGGCGGCGGAGCAGACCGCCAGCTTCAGGCCCCGGTCATGGAGCGCATAGAGCATCTCCCGGACGCCCTGGGGCACATGGGCCTCCTGCTGCACCCGCTTGCCGTAATAGTCGTAGGCCAGCTCCTTCATGGCTTTCTCATAGGGCTTCCCGTATTTTTCCGCCACGCCGCCGACGAACCGGTCCTCGCCGCAGCCGGTGAATTCCAGAAAATCCTCCTCCTTGGCCCGGACGCCGTAATCCGCCAGAGCCTCCATGGCCGCGGCCCGCATGAGCCACTCCGATTCGATCAAAACGCCGTCCATATCGAACAAAACCGCTTTGTATTGCATGATGGTATCTCCCTTTTCTATTGTATCCAGATCGGACCGTAGGGGCGGCTATCAGCCGCCCGTTTGCACCTTCTCCCCAATGGCGGGCGGCTGATAGCCGCCCCTACGGCCGTTTTTCGTGCCCGTGGTACGCAAAACGCATGTCATTGCAGCGCCGGGGTGCGCAATGACATGCGATATTTTGCGGTCTCTATGTGCGAATTACAGGGCCTTCTTGGCGGTCTCCACCAGGGCGGCGAAGGCGGCGGGGTCGTTGATGGCCATCTCGGAGAGGGCCTTGCGGTTCAGCTCGATGCCGGCCTTCTTCAGACCATACATGAACCGGGAGTAGTTCAGGCCCAGGGGCGCCACAGCGGCGGAGATACGGGCGATCCACAGCTGACGGAACTCTCTCTTCTTCTGCTTGCGGCCCACATAGGCGTACACGCCAGACTTCATCACGGCCTGCTTGGCCATCTTGAAGTGGGTGGACTTGGAACCCCAGTAGGACTTGGCCAGCTTCAGGGTTTTATTTCTTCTTTTGCGCGTCATCATTGCGCCTTTAACTCTTGCCATTTCGTTATCCTCCTATCTGTAACGTACCGATTATTTGTAGGGAATCATCTCGCGGATGGCGCTGCTGTTGGTCACGTCGGCATAGCCGTTCTTCCGCAGATTTCTGGTGCGCTTGGTGGTCTTCTTGGTGAGGATATGGCTCTTGAAAGCGTGGGCTCTTTTCACCTTACCGGATTTGGTCAGGTTGAATCTCTTCTTCGCGCCGCTGTGGGTCTTGAATTTCGGGATGAGTTGTTCTCCTTCCGTAAATTACAATTTTATTTGCCAGCTTTGGGGCTGAGGACCATGGTCATAAGACGGCCATCCAGCTTGGGGTTCTTCTCAACGGTAGCCATTTCGGCGCAGGCGTCGCCGAACTGCTTCAAAAGAACTTCGCCAATGGAGGTGTGGGCCATTTCGCGGCCGCGGAACCGCACGGTGACCTTCACCCGGTTGCCTTCCTTCAGGAATTTCTGCGCGTTCTTCACCTTGACGTTGAAGTCGTTGGTGTCGATGTTGGGAGACATGCGGACTTCCTTGATCTCCACCACGCGCTGGTTCTTTTTGGCTTCCTTTTCCTTCTTCATCTGCTCGAACCGGAATTTACCGTAGTCCATGATCTTGCAGACCGGGGGCGTGGCATTGGGCGCGATCTTCACCAGATCCAGGTCCTTTTCGTAGGCAAGCCGCTGCGCATCGGCAGGGGACATGATGCCCAGCTGCGCGCCGTCGGCGCCGATGACGCGAATCTCCTTATCCCGGATTTCCTCATTGAGCTGATGTTCTAGTTTACCGATGTGAAACACCTCCAAAAATACAAAACGCGGATGCCGCTGGCACCCGCACAAAAACATCCGCCCAGACTGGACCCATGGATGATACACTGTGAACCTCTATGCGCAATTGCTCGAGGTGAGTCGCGGGGCCACCGCTCCTTCTTTCTTCTAACCTGAAGTATTCTAGCACAGAGGTTTCCACTTGTCAATGGGGAATTTTTGAATTTTTTGCGCACCCTCGTGCCCCCTACAGGAAGCTCCGCGAAGCGGTGGGGGGAGATGTATAAATGTATAAACGAATAATGAAGGATGAATGATGAATATATTCCATTCGTCCGAAGGACACCAGAATTATTCATGATTCATTCCCCTGTCAGCCCCCTAAGAGGGGGCGCAAGAGTTTGTCTCTTATCCGTTTTCCTCCGCCAGCAGCCGTTCCACCTGGATTTTGCAGGCCAGAGCGTGGATGGCGGCGGCTGCTGCGGGGGGGCACTGGCCGTCGATGGGGCCCGTGGGGTCCGCCAGACGCTGTTCCAATTGGGCGCAGAACAGATCGTAGGCCGCTTCCTCGCTGCGGCCCTCCAGCAGCCGCGCCAGTACGGCGGCGATTTCCTGCATGGAAAGGACTTTTTTGAACAGGCAGATCATGACGAACCGGGCCATATGGCTGCGGGTATATTTTTTCTTCTCCGCCGGGTCTGCCAGCTTCATTTTCACATAATTATTGATCATGGTGGCCGTCACGGCGGGACTGCCGTCGGCCATCAGAGGCGCCAGGGCGCCGTTGATCACCAGAAGCACCTGGTCCATATACAATGCGATCTGCGGCAGCTCCGCCCACCGGAGACAGTGAAATTCCAAAAACGGGGTATCCATGGGGGCTCCTCCTAGTATTCAGGCTGGGAAATTGGGATTTGACGAGCGAATTGACAATTCATAGACAAATCCCCATTTTCTTGTTTAACAGCATTATATCATATTGACCAAAAAACTGTCAAACACTACTTGACGTGCCGAATTGATTGTGTTAATATCGTACTATCTAGTATTGAATACCAGATATCCCGGAAAGGACGCGACGAATATGAAGGTTCAGATCTATGGCGACAGCATTATGAAGGCCGTTCTGGTGGACGAGAACTATAAATATAAGCCCATGGCCAAGGAGCTTTTGGAGCAGCTCAAGCTGGATACCGGCGTGGAGGCCGTCAACCGGGCCCATTTTGGCTACACGGTGGACAAGGGGCAGGCCATTCTGGAACGGGACCTGAACAAGGGCCTGGACTGCCAGTACGCCCTGCTGGAATTCGGCGGCAACGACTGCGACTTCAACTGGAGCGAGGTGGCAAAGGAGCCCGACGGCGAGCACTTCCCCCACACGCCCCTGCACCGGTTTCTGGACACCATCGAGTCCATGGTGAAATCCCTGAAAGAGGCGGGCGTGAAGCCGGTCCTCATGTCTTTGCCGCCTCTGGACGCCCAGCGGTATCTGGATTTCATCGGCCGTCTGGGCAACAACACCCAGAACATTCTCCACTGGCTGGGGGACGTGCAGATGATCTACCGCTACCAGGAGATGTACTCCGACCATGTGTCCCGGCTGGCGGCCCGGCTGGGCCTGCCCCTTATCGACGTCAGAAGCCACTTCCTCTGCCGCCGGGACTACGGCAAGCTCATCGCCCGGGACGGCATCCAGCTGACCCAGGAGGGCTATGGCCTCATCTACGACGAATTCCGCCGGACGCTGCAGGCGATGGGATAAGACTGGGCAAGCAGCGCGTAGGGGCGACCCTTGCGGCCGCCCCTGCGGATCATTCGGAAACGTGTGGAAATTCTCAAGAATTTCGCAGGAATATTTCAGAATGTTTATACCTCGTTCATGATTTTGTGCTATTGTCTATCCCACGGAGAAAGGGAGAAAAGGGGCATGAACATTCTGTACGCCATTTTATATCTGATTCTGTTGGGCGTGGCCTCCCACTATGTGGGCCAATGGCTGCCGCGCCGTTGGTTCCACCCGGACCGGTTCCCTTTCCGATGCTGGAAGTGGGAGCAGGAGGGCGGCGTCTACCGGCGTCTCGGCATCCAGCACTGGAAGGACCTGGTGCCGGACATGAGCAAAATTCTGCCGGACATGGTCCCCAAGCGGGTCAGCAGCCGGGAGACGGCGGAGGAAGCCATGATTCTGGTGCAGGAGACCTGTGTGGCCGAGGTGGTCCACGCCGCGCTGATGGTGCTGGCCATCAGCATCGTCCTCATCTGCCCCAACGGCTGGGGCGTCGCCCTCGCCCTGTTCGACGCCCTGCTCTTGAATCTCCCCTACATTCTGATTCAGCGGTACAACCGTCCAAAGCTGCTGCGCCTGGCGGAAAAGCTCCGGCGCAAGGAGGAAAAACGACTGCATGAAATTCCTGATTCTGACCTGTAACACCGGCGGCGGCCACAACTCCACCGCCGCCGCCATTTCCGAATACTTCACCCGGCAGGGCATGGCGTGCGTCACCATGGACTGCCTGGACTTTCTCTCCCCCGCCAAGGCCAAGCTCGTCAGCGAGGGCCATGTGCTGCTCTACCGCAAGGCGCCCAGACTCTTCGGCGTGGGCTACCGGTTTGAGGAAAACCACATTCCCAGGTATCTCCGCGCCCAATGCGAGGCCTGCGCCGACGAATTCTATGAGACCGTCCGGCAGGTGGGCTGCGACGCGGTCATCAACGTCCATGTGTTCCCGGCCCTGATCATGACCGCCGCCGTGAAGCAGTACAACCTGTCCCTGCCCGGCTATTTTGTGGCCACGGACTACACCTGCAGCCCCGGCGGCTCCTGCGCCGACATGGACGCCTATTTCATCCCCCACCAGGAGCTGGCGGAGGAATTCGTGCAGTGCGGCGTGCCCGGCGACCGGCTGGCCGTCACGGGCATCCCGGTCCGGGAATGCTTCTGCCGCAGTCTGCCCCAGGCGGAGGCCCGGAAGAAGCTGGGTCTGACGGAGACCGGCCGCGTGGCGCTGCTGGCCTGCGGCAGCATGGGCGCAGGCCCCATGGAGGAATTGACCCGGCTGCTGGACCAGCAGATGCAGCCGGAGGATTAATTGGTGGTCATCTGCGGCACCAACGGCAAGCTGCTGGAGAAGCTGGAAAAGGACAAGCTGTCCGACTGCGTCCGGCTGCTGGGCTTCACCCAGGACATGGACCTGTATATGGACGCGGCGGACCTGATGCTGACCAAGGCCGGCGGCCTGACCACGTCGGAGGCCATCATGAAGCGGCTGCCCCTGGTCTACATCAACGTGATCCCCGGCCTGGAAATCCGCAACATCGACTTTATGGTGCGCCACGGCTGCGCCGTCACCGCCGAAACGCCGGAAGAGCTGGCCGTGCTGGCCTGCGAGCTTTTGCAGGACCCGGACCGGCTCCAGACCTGGCGCGCCAAGCTGGCTGAGACCTTCCCCGACATTGCGGTGGAAAAAATGTACCGCTTCATCAGCCGGGATCTGGGACTGGAAGCATAGATCGAAAATACCCGTTTCTGATATGTCCGTAGGGGCGACCCTTGCGGTCGCCCGTCATGCGCATCATCGGGCGACCGCAAGGGTCGCCCCTACGGAATTGTGTGATCGCGCTTTCGTTGGCCCTCAGTCTTCCCGCTTCTGTGCCACTTCGCCCTGCTTCTTATAGATGCTGTTTGCCGGGACCACGCCGCGGACGCTGGAGAGGGGATATACATGGCTGTTTCTGCCGACAATCGTGCCGGGATTCAGCACGCTGCCGCAGCCGATCTCCACGTGGTCGCCCAGCATGGCGCCCACTTTTTTCAAGCCGGTTTCGATCCGCTCCGGGCCGTTCTTCACCACCACCAACTTCTTGTCGCTCTTGACGTTGGAGGTGATGGAGCCCGCGCCCATGTGGGCCCTGTAGCCCAGGATGGAATCGCCCACATAATTGTAGTGGGGCACCTGGACCTTGTCGAAGAGAAGCACGTTTTTCAGCTCCGTGGAGTTGCCCACCACGGCCCCCGCACCCACCAGGGCGTTGCCGCGGATAAAGGCGCAGTGGCGGACCTCCGCCTCCGGCCCGATGATGCAGGGGCCGGTGATGCTGGCCGTAGGCGCCACTCTGGCGGTCCTGGCAATCCACACGAACTCCGCCGGATGGTCATAGTCCTCCTCCGGCAGGGTGGGACCCAGGGCTTTCAGGAAGCCGCCGATCTCCGGCAGGGCCTCCCAGGGATATTGGAACCGCTCCAGCAGCGGCGCGGCCAGGGTGTGGCTGAGATCATACAAATCGAGAATTGTGAACATATGGATGGCTCCTTTTTGAACAATGGCTTTCATTTTGTGCTGCCCGGTTTTTCCCACCGGTTTGGCAGCAATTTAAATTGGAATTGACAGAGCAGTTGAGGCTTGCAGCAGACCAAAGCCTTCCCCTTGAGAAGCCACCCTGGGGTGTCCCCTCAAGGGGAAGCCTTGGGCGCTCCTGCGCCAGTACAGCACATCGTCAAATTCCGATTTCCTGGAATCCGTTTTTCCGGAGGATCACCACGCTGTGGAAACCGAGGGCTTTCAGGTACTCCGCCGCTTCCTCGTACCAGCAGGTCAGAAGGGCGGCGTTGTGGCAGTCGCTGTTGACCATGACCCGGCCGCCAAGCTCCCGCAGGCGGCGCAGCAGGTCCGGGCCGGGATAGGGCGCGGTGCGGTAGCCCCGGGCCACGGCGCCGGTATTCAGCTCCACCGCCATATTCCGGCGGACGGCGCATTCCAGGGCTTCCAGCGCCGGGCCCAGATACCGCGGGTCCGTCTCGTCAAACTGCCTTCCGCCCTCGTTGAATTTGGTCACCAGGTCCAGATGACCGGCGATGACGGCGGGACTCTTTTCATAGGCCCTGGCGCAGGTCTCAAAATAGGCCCTGCAATAGGCGTAGGGGTCGCCGCCGAAGGCTTGCCGGATGGTCTCCTCCGTCCGGTCCGCGCTCCAGTCCACACAGCGTTTGCCCTCCGGCGTGGGAATATAGTGGACCGATTCGATGAGAAAGTCATAGGGGAAGTCCGCGTAGGGCGACAGGGCGTCGTGCTCCTGGCCCAGGAGAATTTCCATTTTTCCGTCATAGGCCTTTTGCAGCCGCCGGACCTCCGCCCGGTAGGCCCGCTCCCCCTCCGGCGTCATGGCCGCGTCGTCATAGTCCGCCGCGCCGTGGCCGGAAAAGCCCAGGGAGATGAAATTCTGCTCCAACGCCTTCTGAACCATGGCCTTCGGCTCGTCCAGACCGTCGCAGAAACGGCTGTGGGTGTGGGCGCAGGAACGATAGGGAAACATGGGACCACCGCCTTTCTGGAAAAGATTGTATCACATTTTTGGGCAGATTGCAAAAATTTCACGCTAAAAATTTGGCTCATTCACAATTATTTCAAGGATTGTTCTTTTTTTGGTCACCGGACGTTCAAGATTTTTCCGACTCTCTGCGGTATGATAATACCATCAGGAGGTGATCAAAACAAGACCTAACACAAAGCCCAACTCATCATTTTCTCTCTTTCACTCTTTACTTTCTCTCTCTTTTCTTTCTCTCTCTTTTCTCTCTTTTCTCTCTTTCTTTTTTAAACCATGGTCCCATGCCGATGCTGTGGAAATATCCGCAGATAGCCAAACGGCAATGGTACACCTTCCAACAAAGCCGCCCGGCGTGACGAACCGGGCGGCTTCTTTTCTTGAAAAAATGAATGATGAAAAGTGAAAAATGAATAATTACGGTGTCCTTCGGACGATTATAAATGATTTTCCGAAGGAAAATCCCTCCATTATTCATCATTCATCCTTCATTTTTCATCATTCATTAAAAAATCCCCCGCACCTTGCGCGTGCAGTCGTTTTATGGAATCTCCTGCAGAACCTCCGCCAGGGTCACGTTGTAGGTCCTTGCGGCTTGGGCGACGTCCTCATATTCGGCCTTGGATTTTCCACCGGCGTGTTTGACCCGGATGGGGCCGTATCTCGTTTCCACGGTCTCCATGGTCCGGGAGAGGGTGTAGCGGCAGCAGGCGTGGACCCGGACGCCCAGGGTGGTGGTGTGGCGTAGGAGCAGCTCCGCCATCCGTTCCTCGTCCTCCGGCCTGCACAGGCAGGTCAGCAGCACGCCGGGGCGGCTTTTTTTCATGCCGATGGCCGTGGTGAACACATCCAGGGCCCCGGCCTCCAGCAGGACCTCCTGGGCAAAGCCCACGGCCTCCGGCGTCATATCGTCCAGGTTGCAGGAAAGCTCCCGGATTTCGTCCCCGGTCTCCCGGGTCCGGCCCAGGAAGGCACGGACGCAGTTGGCGGATTCAAACTCCTTGGTCCCCATGCCGTAGCCGGTCTGTTCCACGGTCATCACCGGCATGGGGCCGAAGGACCCGGCGAACTGGGTCAGCAGGGCCGCGCCGGTGGGGGTACACAGCTCGCCGCGGATCCGGCCGCCGTAGATGGGCACGTCCCTTAACAAAAGAGCCGTGGCAGGGGTCGGCACCGGCAGCAGGCCGTGGGCGCACTTCACCTGGCCGCTGCCCACATGGACCGGCGAGGCCACGATCCGTTCCGGGGCCAGCCAGTCCATCAGCAGGCACACCCCCACCACGTCGGCCACAGCGTCCCATGCGCCCACTTCGTGAAAGTGGACTTCCTCTACCGGCCGGCCGTGAACTTGGCTCTCCGCGGCTGCTATGCGCCCGTAGACCGCTTTGGCGTTGTCCCGGACGGTCTGGGGCAACGCCAGATGGTCGATGACGTGGGCAATCTCCGCCAGGCTGGTGTGGGCATGGTGGTGATGGTGATGTTCCTGATCGTGGTCATGGAGGTGTCCGTCCTCCTCCACGCCGTGGACTGTGACGGTCACATGGGTGCCGGTGATTCCGCAGCGGACCGCCGGGGCCGCCGTGACCTCCACACCGGGCAGGCCCAGGCCGTTCAAGGTATCTAGAAACCGCTGCCGGTCCGGCAGCAGCTCCAGCAGGGCCGCCATAAGCATGTCCCCGGCAGCCCCCATATTGCATTCGAGATACAGTGTTTTCATGGTTATGTCACTCCGTCTTATCACATGCGGAAGGAAGCCAATCACCACAAACGGAAATTGCTCTCTTCCTCCTTTTCCTTCTCTCTTTCTTTCTCCTTATCCTTATCCTTATCCTTATCTTTATCCTTATCCTTATCCTTTTCCTTATCCTTATCCTGGTTATCTCCCGGGTTATGTGCCGGGTTATCTCTGGGTTATCCCGATGTGGTTGATCATGCTGGCGAGATACCCCGCGCCGAAGCCGTTGTCGATGTTCACCACGCTGACGCCGCTGGCGCAGGAGTTGAGCATGGAGAGCAAAGCCGACACGCCGCCGAAGGACGCGCCGTAGCCCACGCTGGTGGGAACGGCGATGACCGGGCAGTCGGCCAGGCCGCCGATGACGCTGGCCAAAGCGCCCTCCATGCCGGCGATGGCCACGATGACCCGGGCGTTGACGATGTCGTCGGCGTGGGCCAGAAGCCGGTGGAGGCCCGCCACGCCCACGTCGTAGAGCCGGGTGACCCGGTTGCCCAGGGCCTCGGCGGTCAGGGCCGCTTCCTCGGCCACGGGCATGTCGCTGGTTCCGCCGGTGGCAATGACCACATTCCCCGCGCCGTCGGGCGCCGGGACGGTCCCGGCGATGCCCACCCGGCCCATGGGATGATAGTCCAGGGGGACCGCGGCGGAAACCACATCCGCCGCTTCCTGAGACATGCGGGTGATCAGCACGGTTTTCTGGCCCCGGTCCAGCATGGTCCGGGCGATTTTGGCAATCTGCTCCGGCGTCTTGCCCGCGCCGTAGATCACCTCGGCCACCCCCTGGCGCACAGCCCGGTGGTGGTCCAGCTTGGCAAAGCCCAAATCCTCAAAGGGCTCGGTTTTCAAATGGGTCATGGCCTGATCCACGGAGACGGTCCCCGCCGCCACCTGCTGCAAAAGGCCGCGCAGTTCCTTTTGTTCCATGGTCATCTTCCTTTCAGGTCCAGGAGGACCGGATCAAAATAGGGGGCCACGGCCCGGCGCAGGGTCTCCGCGGCTGCCGGGTCCCCGGGGAATTGCGCCCGGGGCAGCTGGATGCGGGCGGCCCCGTGGAACACCCGGACCCGCAGATCTGAATAGCCCAGGTCCATCAAGGCCGCCTCGGCGGCCTCCACCCGGCAGAGGGTATCCCGGTCGATGGCCGTCCCGGCGGGAATCCGGGTGGCCAGGCAGGCATAGGCGGGCTTGTCCCAGGTGAACAGGCCGGCCTCCCGGCTCCGTTGGCGGATCTCGTCCTTGGTCAGGCCGCAGAGCCGCAGGGGCGACAGGACCCCCTGCTCCCGCAGGGCCCGCATGCCGGGCCGGTCCCCGGCGTCGTCGGAGGCGTTGGTGCCGTCCAGAAGGATGGCGTAGCCGTCGGCCTGGGACCGCCGCCGCAGGAGCCGGAACAGGGCCGTCTTGCAGTAATAGCAGCGGTTTTCCGGGTTTTGGGCCACGGTGCCATTTTGCAGCACGTCGTACTCCACCACCGTGACCTCTGTGCCCAGGTCCCGGGCCAGGCGCAGGGCATCCTCCAGCTCAAACCGGGGCTGGAAGGGGGTTTTCAGAAAATAGGGCCGCACATCGGCCCCGGCCGCTTTGGCGGCATAGAGCAGATAGGATGAATCCACCCCGCCGGAAAAGCCCAGGGCGGCCTTGGGATGGAAGGCAAAAAATTCCTGTAAGGTCATGGAATCACCTGTGTTTTGAAGTGGTCCTATTATATCACACCATGCTCCAAGGGCAAATGCTTTTTGCAAAGTTTGCCCCTCCATACAAATCAAACCGCACCCTCGTGCCGCATATGAACAGGTAAGAGGGAACGCCGCTGCACTATGTTGGACGCAAAAACGCCCTGTAGGGCACGGCCACCGGACGTGTCCTACAGGGCGGCCCTAAAGAGGAGGGGGCGCAAGGGTGCTCTGTCAATTCAAATCATCCGCGAAGCGGATCCATTCATGGTCCATTGTACATTGTCAATTGTCAATTGCATACAGCCATGTTCCGTCCAGGCACAGGAGGCCCTGCTTTTCTCCCTGGCGGCATTGGAGGACGCCGCAGCCCAGGTCGGTGCAGTCCTCCAGTCCGGTGAACAGCGGCTGGCCCTCCCAGGAAAGGACGTCGTACAGGACCCGGTCCCCGTCCCGGTAATAGGCCGTGAGATAGGTCTCCCCATCCAGTTCGGAGCCGGACACGCCGCAGTAGGTCCGGGGCAGCTGGGCGGTCTCGCCGGCGGTCAGGTCCAGGGTTTCATAGATCCGGTTCAGGCCGTCCCGGGTATCCCGGTTGGTGGCATAGACGGCCCGCCGGGACGAGAGCATGGTCAGGCCGCCCAGGCCCACCTCCACCCGCAGCCGCTCCGTGCCGTCCAATTCCAGGAGCACCACCCAGGTGGTTCCGCTCTGGTCCGTTTCCACCCCCAGGAGGAGCGCCGGTTCCCCGTCCTCCTCCCAGACCCGGAGCTGCTCCAGGGTCCCGGGATACAGCAGGTTCCCCTGCCGGTCCACCAGCTGGCCGCCGGTTCCCTCCATCTCCAGGACGGCGCCCTCCGGCAGCAGGCCCGCCAAGGGCTCCTGGGACCGGAACACGGTCTTGCCGGTCTCCAGATCGATGGCGCCGTATTCGTCCCCGGCCTTGACCAGGGCGCAGCCTTCGGAGATGCCGGTGATTTGTTCATAGAAGCTGTCCAGGCAGGCGTTCCCCTCCTGATCCAGCAGGATTTGGGTCCCGTCCCGGGCCTCCACGATGGCATAGTCTTGCGCGCCGTCATGGACCACCGCCGCCAGGGAGAAGCCCCGCTCCAGCTCCCGGGCCAGGGTTCCGTCCTGATTCAGCAGCAGGGCCGGATCGTTCCAATAGGTCTGCCCGGCATAGAGATAGGTCCCCAGAACCGAGACGGATTTCAGATTCTCCCACTGGACGTCGCCGGACTGCATGCTCCGAATGGTGCAGCCGGTCAGATCTCTGCCGCTGTACCAGAAGACCCGGTCCGTGCAGCCGAAGGAGAAGCCCGCGCAGTCTCCGGCGATCAGCCGGCCCTGGCAGTCATAGACGCGGCTCTCACCGGTCCCCATGCGGGCCACGACGCCCCGGATCTCGCCGGTGAAGCTGTCCCGCAGGAGAGACAGCTCCCCGTCCTCCAGCTCCAGAACAGCCTGTCCCGCCGGGTCGACGGCCACGGCACGGCCGTCCCCATTGTAAACGTACACCGGCTGGGCGTCCCAGAGAATCTCCGGCTCCGAAGCAGTTTCCGGCTCCGGTTCCACAGGCTGCTCCGGCTCGGCGGTCTCCACCGGCGCTTCCGGCTCCGCTTCCTCTGGGATCTCCGGCGCTTCTTCCATTTCCACAGCCTCCGGCATTTCCACCGTCTCCGGCGCTTCCGTCATGGGCTGCGCCGTCTCCGCACATCCGGCCAGGCCGCAGACCACGGCAAGCAAAACGAAGATCCAAACGATTCGTTTCATAGGCTGATACCTCCTGTCTTTTTTGATATAGACGAAATAAAAAGAAAAAAGTTCCAGCGGACAAGAAAATTGGAATTTATCTATGAGTTGACAATTGATAATTGACAATTGACAATGGAGGTATCCGCTTCGCGGATGATTGAAATGATTGCCCGCCAGAAAGAAATCCGTAGGGGCAGCCCCATGTGGCCGCCCGTTGGTGCAGGCTTTCGGGCGGCCACGCGGGGCCGCCCCTACGGTGTTGCTTGATCGTGCTTCTGTCAATTCTAATTCATCGCGAAGCGACACCATAATTGTCAATTCGCTCTACAAATCCCAATTTCCCTACAGCCACGAGAAACGCCGGGTTTGCGAATCGTTCCATTTCATGGTATACTGAAGCTATTCTATCACACAAAAGGAGCGACAGCCATGGAAAATCATGTTCTGGTCAACGCCATGGGGGAGGCCTGCCCCATGCCCGTGGTGAAGGCGACGCAGGCCTTGCGGGAGATGACGGAGGCAGGCGTTTTGGAGGTTCTGGTGGACAATGAGATCGCGGTGCAGAACCTGACCCGCATGGGCGCGGGCAAGGGCTACGCGGTCCAGGCGGAGAAGCAGGGCGACGCCAAATATTCCGTGCGGATTCTTGTGAACACACCCCCCACGGAAGCGGCGCCCGCCCCGGAGCCCGCCTGCGTACCGGACGCCAGAGGCGACATGGTGGTGGCCGTGGGCAGCAGCACCATGGGCCAAGGCAATGACGAGCTGGGGGCCACCCTGATGAAGGGCTTCCTGTTCGCCGTCAGCCAGCTTCCCAAGCTGCCGAAGACCATCCTCTTCTACAACGGCGGCGCGAAGCTGACCACCGAAGGCTCCGCCAGCCTGGAGGATCTGAAAAAGCTGGAGGCCCAGGGCGTGGAGATTCTCACCTGCGGCACCTGCCTCAACTATTACGGCCTGACGGAGAAGCTGGCCGTGGGCGGCGTGACCAACATGTACGCCATTGTGGAAAAGCTGGCCGCCGCCTCCCATGTGATCCGGCCGTGAGCCAGGCGAAACAGCTACGGCTGATCGTCACCTTCCCCACCACCACCGAGGCGATTTTCATGGAGAAGACCTGCCGCGGCAGCCAGCTTCCGGGCCGTCTGATCCCGGTCCCCCGTTCCATCTCCGCCAGCTGCGGCATGGCCTGGTGCGCCCCCACGGAAGCCCGGGAAGCGTTGGAGCAAGCCGTCCAGGCCCATGGCATCACCGTCGAGGGCTGGTATTATGTGATGATCTGAGAGGCAAAGATCGGGGCTGTTAAGAGAGTCTAAGTTTCCGCCTTGGCCCCTAACTTTTTGATGGAAAAAGCGTCAAATTTACGGTCAAAAAGGGAACGGATTGCCACGCCAGTGTGCGCACTGGCTCGCAATGACAGACTTTTTTAACAGCCCCGCGGGTACAGGCCTTCGGGCGGCCGCAAGGGTCGCCCCTACATATAAACAGGGGACGGCATTGCCGCTCCCGGGCCCGGACGGTTTCCCCATAGGCCCGCTCCAGCTGCTCCGGTCCGTAATCCGCGCCCCGGGCACGGAAGAAGTCCGCCATGGTCCGCCACAGCTCCGGCCGGTCCTCATGGGTGCGGATATCCGCCAGGGTGCCGTAAAAGTCAAACACGCAGGTCTCGTACCGCATCATACCGGCTCCTTTCCGCCCAGAATCAGGGCGGAGACCGGCGGAACGGAAACCGCGCCCCTTTGGAATTCTCCCTTCTTCCAAAGGAAGCTGTCCCGGCCGCCGGCCAGCGCCTGCCAGGTTCCGGCGGGAAGCGCCACGGTCTGCGCCTTCCCGGAGGCGTTGAAGCAGAGCAGCAGGGTGTCCCAGCCGTCGGGACCGCCCCGGTTGTCCACTGTGACCCATACAAGATCCGGTCCCAGATCCTCCACGGACTGGAACCGCCGGAAGGCCCGGGGCGACTTGTCGCAAAGGCCCGGCAGCCGCTGCCGCAGGGCGATGAGGCCCCGGTAGTAGTTCGCCAGGTCCGCCCGCTGCCAGGCCCGCCGCCAATCCAATTGGTTGACCTCCGGCGGGGCACAGTAGGTGTTGCGGCTGCCATCCTTGGTCCGGCCGAATTCCTCTCCGGCATGGAGGAACAGGCGGCCCTGGCAGCAGAAGAGCAGGGCGGCGGCCAGGAAATTGCTTTGCAGGACCGCGTCATTGCCTTCGGAGAATCGCTTCTCCGGGTCCAGGGTATAGACCAGCTTGTCCCACAGGGTCCAGTCGTCGTGGCAGGAGAGATAGGTGATGGTCTGGGACGGGGCCTGGACGAAGGCGCCCCAGCCCTCGGACCAGCCGCAGAGACAGGGCCGCAGGGCTTCTGCCCGGAGGCCGCCGCCGTTGACGAAGCCAGTCATCCCGGCATCCCACAGGCTGCCCTTCACCGCGTCCCGGGTGTTGTCGCAGAAGGCGCCGATGCCGGGATTCAGCCGCCGCAGATTGTCCTTGGTGCAAAGGACGGTTCCCGGGCGGACCGAACTGCCCGCCGCCCCCCAGGGCTCGCCGTAGACCAGCTTCTCCCCCGGGCCGAACCGCTGGTCCAAAGCCGCCCGGACGGCGTTCATCAGCTCCGTATCCAGGAGGCCCATCAAATCGAAGCGGAAGCCGTCCATGTGGTATTCCTCCGCCCAGTACAGGACGGAATCCACGATGTATTGTTTACACATGCTCCGCTCCGTGGCCAGCTCGCTGCCGCAGCCGGAGCCGTTGGACGGGGTTCCGTCCTCGTTCTGCCGGTAGAAATACCAGGGAACCGTCCGCCACAGGCAGGAATCGAGATGATAGGTGTGATTATAGACCACGTCCATGATCACCCGGAAGCCGTGCCGGTGCAGGGACAAAACGGCCTCCTTCAGCTCCTTGACCCGGACCTCGCCGTGGTCCGGGTCCGTGGCATAGCTGCCCTCGGGCACGTTGTAGTTGACCGGGTCGTAGCCCCAGTTGTACTGGTCCGGGTCGCCCTCGTCCACGGAGCCGAAGTCGAACACCGGCATCAGCTGCACATGGGTCGCGCCCAACCGTTGGAGGTAGGCCATGGCCGTGGGATGGACGCCGTCGCCGTCCAGGGTGGTTCCATCGTCCGAGAACGCCTTGTACCGGCCCCGGTGGGCCCGGTCGATTCCGCTGTGGGAATCCCAGGAGAAGTCCTTGACGTGGAGCTCATAGATCACCGTCTCCGGCGCGGGAGCCGGGGCATGGTCCGCCTGCCAGCCGTCGGGGTCCGTGCGTTTGAAATCCAGGACCATGCTTCTCCGGCCGTTTTTGCCGCAGGCCCTGGCATAGGGGTCCCCGGTCCGGCGGCAGACGCCGTCCACCGTCACGTCATAGTCATAGTAGGTCCTGTCCAGGTTCCGGTCCGTCTCATACAGCCAGAGGCCCTGTTCCCCGCGCCGCAGGGGGACCGTCTCCCGGGGCTCGCCGCCCTCCCCGGCGTCATACAGGTTCAGCAGAACCTGTCCGGCCGTGGGCGCCCAGAGCCGGAACCGGGTCCCGTCTTCGCCGCAGAACGCCCCCAGGGGCTGTTCGCAATGATACGCCGCCTGAAAGGCGTCGGAGTCAAACCACGTTTTCTGTGTCTTCCAGTCCATGCCTGTTTCCCGTTTCCTTTTCTTCAAATGCCTTCCATCCGAGGAAGTCCAAGGAAAGTATAGGTCCTCCCCGGAAAGCCGTCAAGACTTTTCTGTCGATTCCATTCCCCGGAGACATTTCGCGCCGGGCGCGAAACATTTTCGGAATTTCCAGCCGTGTTTTCGTGCAGGTTGCACCATGTTTCCGGGAATTTTCAAAAAGTTTCGTAAAAATTTTCAAATTTCGTAATTTTTTAAATTTTTTCCGCCGGAAGCAAGTTTTATGTTTGCAATAACAGGAAAATGTGCTATATTATAAAATTGGAATTGAGAATATCTAAAAAAGAAAAAACGCGTAAAACAGGACGTTTTTAAAAATGGAAAGGGGTTTACCAAATGTCTAAAAAGTACGTCTACCTGTTCTCGGAAGGCAACGGAAAAATGCGTGAGCTGCTGGGCGGCAAGGGCGCAAACCTGGCGGAAATGACCAATCTGGGTCTGCCTGTTCCCCAGGGCTTCACCATCTCCACCGAGGCCTGCACCAAGTATTATGAGGACGGCCGCCGCATCAACGACGAAATTCAGGCCCAGATCATGGAGTACATCGGCAAGATGGAAGAGATCACCGGCAAGAAGTTCGGCGATATGGAAAATCCGCTGCTGGTCTCCGTCCGCTCCGGCGCCCGGGCCTCCATGCCCGGCATGATGGACACCATCCTGAACCTCGGCCTCAACGAGCAGGTGGTCAACGTCATTGCCAAGAAGTCCGGCAATCCCCGCTGGGCTTGGGACTGCTATCGCCGCTTCATCCAGATGTTCTCCGACGTGGTCATGGAAGTGGGCAAGAAGTACTTTGAGAAGCTCATCGACGCCATGAAGGACCGTAAGGGCGTCACCTACGACGTGGAGCTGACCGCCGACGACCTCCATGAGCTGGCCGATCAGTTCAAGGCAGAATATAAGAATCAGCTGGGCAAGGACTTCCCCGACGATCCCAAGGAGCAGCTGTTCGAGGCCATCAAGGCCGTGTTCCGTTCCTGGGACAATCCCCGCGCCAACGTCTACCGCATGGACCATGACATCCCCTACTCCTGGGGCACTGCCGTCAACGTGCAGATGATGGCCTTCGGCAACATGGGCGACACCTCCGGCACCGGCGTGGCCTTCACCCGCAACCCCGCCACCGGCGAGAAGGGCCTCATGGGCGAGTTCCTGATGAACGCTCAGGGCGAAGACGTGGTGGCCGGCGTGCGGACTCCCATGCCCATCCAGAAAATGCAGGAAGTCATGCCCGAAGTGTACGACCAGTTCCTCCAGATCTGCAACACCCTGGAGACCCACTACCGGGATATGCAGGACATGGAGTTCACCATTGAGGACGGCAAGCTCTACATGCTCCAGACCCGCAACGGCAAGCGCACCGCTGCCGCCGCCATCAAGATCGCCTGCGACCTCATCGATGAGGGCATGATCACCGAACAGGAAGCCCTGATGCAGATCGACGCCAAGTCTCTGGATATGCTGCTCCATCCCCAGTTCAATCCCCACGCCCTGAAGGAAGCCGAGGCTGTCGGCAAGGGCATCGCCGCCTCCCCCGGCGCCGCTGCCGGTACCATCGTGTTCACCGCCGAGGACGCCGTTGCCCACGGCCGCCGCGGTGAGAAGGTGGTCCTGGTCCGCCTGGAGACCTCTCCCGAAGACATCGAAGGCATGAAGTACGCCCAGGGTATTCTGACGGTCCGCGGCGGCCAGACCTCTCACGCCGCCGTTGTGGCCCGCGGCATGGGCACCTGCTGCGTCTCCGGCTGCGGCGACATCAAGATGGACGAGGAGAACAAGCGCTTCACCCTCAAGGGCAAGGTGTTCACCGAGGGCGACGTGCTGTCCCTGGACGGCTCCACGGGCAACATCTATGACTGCCT
>CAMEIU010000012.1 GCA_945918815.1 uncultured Clostridia bacterium | reverse complement strand
CAGTTTTTCACTTTTTGCCGTGTCCATTCTACGGGGTACAGTTTAATTATTCATTATTCATCATTCATTCTTCACTATTCATTCTCTCATATATGGGGCTGCACTGGTTTCGACGGGGATAGTGAGGCTGGATAAGCGGGCAGAGGCGCCTGACCTCTATAAAATGGGCAACTTTTTTAAATTAACTGACAACGATAACGCTGTTCTGGCTGCTGCTTAATTAGCGGCCCATCCTCCCCGGAAGGACCACGAGCCGGGCCAGGGTGTGATTTGAGTGGTGACCGTGCGTGCGGTAAGCTTTGCCCGCACCATGAATCATGAAGCTACCAAGTCATGGAGTGTGACGGTTCACGCCATGGCGAGGGAATGTAAATAACCGCCTGCGCCCGGAGAAAGTCTTGTCAAGTTATTTTCGGACAGGGGTTCGATTCCCCTCAGCTCCACCAAAGCAGAGCCAGACGAACCATGCCGGTTCGCCTGGCTTTTGCGCTGTGCCTGCAATTTACATGGTGAGTGGCCTATTTGTCTTGGTCTGTCCGCTTGCCAATCTGAAAAAATGAAAAGGTAGTGTCAAGAGTTATGCGCAAATTTGCTTTGGTATCTGGCAGAAATCTATTACAGGGGGCGGCTTAACCGCCCCTTGGTTCCGATTCAGCGGGCAGGGCGCAAAGGGTCTAGGGCGTCGGGTCGCCGCGCCCTACAGTGAGATTTGCGACGGGACACGAGGGTGCATACTATTCCCATTGGAGCATCAACGCGTCGCTCCAGAAGCTGTCGAGGTTGGGGCAGAAGGTATCAGCGTTGTGGGCGTAGGATCCGGCGTAGGTCAGGCCGTTTTCGTCGTAGACCGTCAAGCAGAGGGAAACCTTATTATATTTATTTTCATAGTAGGCCAGGGCCAGGCGGCTGCCGTCAAAGGAGAGCGCCGGATCCCAATACCAGACGTTCTCAAACTGATACTCCGGCGTGTCCAGCCAGAGGCGGTACAGGCCGTCCTCTCTTGGCAGGGCCAGCAGGCGGGGCGCTTCCTCATAGACCCGCAGGAGCAGCAGGTCCTCCTGCTGCCAGACCGTGGGGGTCTCGCTGGTGGGCAGCTCCAGCCGCTGGACCGGCTCCAAGTTTTCCAGGTCCAGGACCGTCAGGACCAGGGTTCGCCGCTCCCGGGTGAACAGCAGCAGGGAGTTCCCGTCGAAGCTCTCCTCCAGGGTCACAAACTGCGCCGCGGCCGGATCCATGGGATAGATATTTTCGATCCGGTCCAAATCAAGGCCGTCCTGTTCCATGGGAATCCAGTAGAGGCCGTAGCCGTCCCGGATCTGGGAGAAGTCCACCTCGCTTCCGCCATATTCCCCGTCCTCCGTACCGAGGCCCAGGAACACGCCTTGCTCCAGATACAGGCCGTAGCCAAAGGCGGAGGACGAATTGTCCACCGTATTGCACTCTACATGATAGACGGTTCCCGCCTCATCCTTGCTGACCGTGACCTCCACCTGCAGGTCCTCCTGCACCGGGATTCTGAAATAGTCCGACAGGGCCGCCTGTCCCGTCTGGCCATAGCTCCCGTAAAGGTCCAAGTAGATGGCGTAATATTCATAGTAGTCCCGCAGATACACGGTTTCCGTGCGGATCTCTCCCGGCTGGGTCCGGGTGGCCACGTCGGCGGCGGGCCGGACCATGGCCACGAAGCCCATCTCATCGGTGTCCTTATCCAAACGCACCGCGCCGCCGCTGGCGGACATGCTGAAATTGAGGCCGCCGATCTGCATCCAGACGCTGGACGTGCCGGTGTAGTCGTCTTTCAGGGGTTTGGCGGAATAGTGAACTTTCGTCTCCGGTTCCGGGTCCTTTCCGGCGGCAAAGACGGTCCGCCATTCCAGATGGTTTTCATAGGTCGGATGCAGGGACACTGTCAGGCCCTCCGCCGCAGCAGGGTCCCCGGCCAGGGTGGTCTCGGTGACAGTCACATCGTTCCCCATGGCGTTAATCGCCCCCTGGCCCACCGCCAGAGCGGCCACGGACAGGACCAGAAGAATTGCAAGCAGGATCAAGCTTTTACGCATAAGATACACCTCCAATCATGCAACCCCCTCGTGCCCCCTCTTTAGGGGGCTGCCGCGAAGCGGCGGGGGTGTTATGGGAATGAATGATGAATAATTGACGTATTTTCCTTCGGAAAATCATTTCATTTCGTCCGAAGGACACCACAATTATTCATTCTTCAATATTCAATATTCATTCAATTCCCCAGCCCCCGAAAGAGGAGGCACGAGGGCGCTCAGTTGTCCTCCCCGGTCAGCTCTTCTATGGCCTTGCTGACGCGGTCGGGGCGGTAGCGGTAGGTCTCCTTCACATAGGTCATCAGGTCCTTGCCCTGCTCTTCCAGCTCCAGGGTGGTCACGTCGCCCACAATTTTTCCGTGGCGCAGCAGCACCGCCCGGCCGATGAAGGAGGAAACTTCCTCCAACAGATGGGTGGACAGCAGCACCGTCTCCGTGGGCTCCAGGATGCCCAGCAAAACCTTGTAGAAATCCTCCCGGTTGAACACGTCGTTGCCCGCGAAGGGCTCGTCCATGAGGATGTAGTCCGCCCCCTGGCTCAGAGCCAGAATCACCTCAAACTGGTTCTTCTGGCCCGTGGAGAACTGCCGGACGGGCTTCCGGGCGGACAGCTCGAAGAAATCCAGCAGGGCGCGGAACCGCTTTTCCCGGAAGTTCGGGAACATCTCCTGATAGAAAATCCGGTGGTCCTCCGCCGAAAGATTTTGGAAAAAGGAGTGTTCGCAGGTGGCGAAGGACAGGCGGGCGACGTTCTTCCGGGTCACCGGCTCCCCGTCCAATGTCACGGTCCCCCCATAACGGAGCAGTCCCAGGATACACTTCATCAGGGTGGTCTTGCCCGCGCCATTCTCGCCGAAGAGGCCCACGATCTCCCCGGGGCCCAAGGTCAGATCCACGCCCAGGAGAGCGTCTTTTCCTCCGTAGCTTTTCTGCACTTGCTTCAATTCCAGCATCGAAATCCCTCCCACGGCTCCGGCGGCAGACAGCCCTCCGGTGTCACTTGCAGATAAATTTCAAAATATAACAGCGTCAGCCCCACCGCCAAAATCAGGCAAGCCAAGGCTGTCAGCACCGGCAGGGTCAGGCACCGGCGCCACAGCTCCCACCGCTTCGGTGTAGATGCTCCGGCCGCCCTGGTAGTGGCAGGCGTAAAAGGCGGCCGCCAAAACGACCATACCGGCCGCCGCCGCGCCCAGGCCCCAGAAGGTCCCCCGCAGCAGGGTCGGATAATCGGGCATCACCGCGCCGGGCCGCAGGACCCTGGTCCGGCCCACCCATTCATACAGCTCGTCCCGGGCGTCAAACAGACGGCTCAAAAAGCCGAAGCTCACCAGTAAGCCAAAGCCCAGGACCAGCAGCAGTCCGTTGCGGACCTTCCTGCCGTTGATGCCCAGAGGCACATACCGGTTCCAATCAAGCCGTCTCATGCAATCCCTCCCATCCGCTGTAGACCGTCAGGGCCGCCATGCCGAGGCTCAGCAAGGAGGTCCATATATCAGCCGCAGTCTCGCCCATGCCCGTACGGAAAAAGCCAATGCCCACGGCCAACAGGAAGATCAGTTCCACGCGGAACCGGCCCCGCCGCTGGAAGTAGCCGAAGGCCGCCGTCTCGAAGCCCAGGGCCAGGACCCAGAGGACGTTGCGCACATGGCGGGACCCGTCGGCCAGGGGCAGCAGGCCGTGGAGGAAGTCATTCCCATAGACGTTCACAAACAGCTCCAAGGTCTGACCGCTGGCCAGTCCGAAGCGGTTGAAAAGCCGCCAGAAGATCCAGAGAAGCCCCAGCTGGAAGGCCCAGAGGATCACCAGGCAGGCCGCATGGACCGCCGCCCACAGGAGGGTCACGGCTTCCTCCGGGAGGGGCAGCCGCTGGAGGGTATAGACCGGTTTTCCGGAAAACTGGCAGCCCTGGAGGCACAAGACCGCGCAGAGAGCGGCCAGAGCCAGGAAAAACACGGTCCAGAGGCGGCTCTCCACCAAGAAGTATGAAAATCCGCCCGGATAGGTCCGCCAGAACAGGACCGTCTCTGCCCCGGCCAGGAGAATGAGAATCAAAAGCAGCTTCCAGAGTACGGTCCTGGCCGCCGCCATCAGGACTGCGCAAACACGTTTCATGGGCGGTGCCCCCTTTCGACTAAATTAGCACCCTCGTGCCCCCTTTCAGGGGGCTGCCGCAAAGCGGCGGAGGTTGCTATGGGAATGAATGATGAATAATTGAGGTATTTTCCTTTGGAAATTATATTCAATTCGTCCGAAGGACACCGCTACCCCCCTGACAGGGGGCACAAGGGAGGTCTGTTTACCACAGTTCCTCGATCAAATGCAGGGCCTCTTGTTTTTCCACGCCCATCTGCTTCATGGCTTCCACCAGGGTTCTGGCGTCGTCCTCCAGCAGCTGGCGGCGGATTTGGGTCAACTGGGCCTCCGATAGGGTCACATAGCTCTTGGCCCCGGCGCGGGAGCAGATGAGCCGTTCCTCCTCCAAAAGCCGGTAGGCCCTCTGGATGGTGTTGGGATTGACCCCCAGGAGAGACGACAGTACCCGCCGGGACGGCATTTCGTCCCCGTCCCGGACCTCTCCAGCCACCATGGCCCGCTTGAGATACCGGATGATCTGCAAATAGATCGGTACCCCCGGCCCCAGGATCAGGCCTCCAAAAGAAACCATTCCCACGCCTCCCCTCAAACTGTGTTATTCGAATAATACGGTTTAACTGTATTATACCTATAGTACGGTTGATTGTCAAGGAAGAAAACAAAAAACATGTCATTGCGAGCCGGTACGCACACCGGCGTGGCAATGACATGCGTTTTTGGAACACTTGCAATAAATTTACAGTTGCTTATTCAAGCCGATACTCATAATATTTTATATCTCATTTGTTAAAAAATTGCAGCTCTGATTTCCTTCGGAAAATGATTGAAAAACGCCCGTTTTCGAGAGATCCGTAGGGGCGACAAAGTGCCCTTGGGGCACAAGGGTCGCCCCTACGGCGTTACTCGATCGTGCATCCATTTCCAATTTCCCGGTTTACGAGCGCGGTTTTGCGGCATCCTATCTTTGAGGTGATGGTATGCCGAAAAAGAAGAAAAAACAGCCGACGCCGGCGCCGGAGGATATCCGTCTGGACCCGTCCAAGCGGCTTTGTCCGAAATTTGACGAGATGAGCATCGCCAAGTTCCGGGTGGCGTCGCCGGAGGAGATGGGTGTCCGGGTGGTGGACAACTGCGCCGAGGAGCATATGATGTGAAAGAACGGCCGGGGCTTCCCGGCTGTTTTTTTCATCCAGAATTGACAATCCGGCCGTTTGCCAATATACTATGATAAAGAGTCGAAGCGACAAAGGAAGCGATACCATGATTCACAAATGGGATTTGAAGATCCCACAGCTCAGCGGCGACAAGACCCGCCGGGGCTATGTCTATCTGCCGGATTATTATGACGATATCCCGGACCGCCGGTTTCCGGTGATGTATATGTTCGACGGGCACAATGTGTTCTTTGATTCCGACGCCACCTACGGCAAGTCCTGGGGCATGAACAGCTATATGACCTGGACCAGGAAGCCCCTGATCATCGTGGCCATTGAGTGCAACCACGAAGGCGACCGCAGGCTGGAGGAATATTCTCCCCTGGATTTCCAGAATTCCACCCTGGGCCGCATCAAGGGCCGGGGCAAAATCTATATGGACTGGATGGTCAACGAGCTGAAGCCCGCCATCGACGAGAAGCTGCGGACCCTGCCGGACCGGGAGCATACCATCATCTGCGGCTCCTCCATGGGCGGCCTCATGGCCCTCTACGGGGCCACGGTGTACAACCAGGTGTTCCAGCGGGCGGCCTGCCTGTCGCCCAGCCTGTGGCTGTCGCCGTCCAAGGTCATTGAGATGATCTCCCGGGCCGACATTCAGTATGACACCTGCATCTACATGGACTACGGCAGCAAGGAGATCTACAACCACGCGGCCACGGTGGAGGCCCTCATGTCCACGGCCCATATGCTGCTGGCCAAGCACGTGAACCTGGCCTTCCGCATCGTTCCCAACGGAACCCACAGCGAGGCCTCCTGGGAGCAGCAGATACCCATCTTTATGGACTGCCTGGGATTGTAAAAAGAGGAGGAGATTCCCATGGAAATACGGTATTTCAAGCACTACAGCGGCCACCTGCACCGGGACATGGAGTTCAAGGTCTACGGCCACAAGGGCAAGCCCGTGATGTTCATTCCCTGCCAGAGCGGCCGGTTCTGGGACTTTGAGTCTTTCCATATGATCGACGTCTGGGCCAAATGGATCGAAGCGGGCCAGGTGACGGTCTACTCCATCGACCCCATCGATTCCGAGACCTACGCCAACTTCGGCGGGGATCCCAGGCAGCGCATCGAGCAGCATGAGCGGTGGATCCACTACGTCATGGACGAGATGGTCCCCACCATCCGGCACCTCAGCGGCGAGCGCAACGGCTATGATCAGCTGATTATGGTTTTCGGCTGCTCCATGGGCGCCATGCACGCGGGCAACCTGTTCTTCCGCCGGCCGGACCTGTTCGACGCGGTCCTGGCCCTGTCAGGCCTGTACGATTCCAAGCTGGAATTCGGCGATTACTGCGACGATCTGGTCTACGCCAACTCGCCCAACCTGTTCCTGCAAAACATGCCCTGGGACCATCCCTATATTCAGATGTATAACCAGCGGAAGATGGTCTTCTGCGTGGGCCAGGGCGCTTGGGAGGACGAGCTGCGTGTCAGCACCGCCTGGCTCAAGCGGGTCACGGAGGGAAAGGGCATCCACGCCAGAGTGGATTTCTGGGGCTACGACGTGAACCACGACTGGGATTGGTGGTTCAAGCAGGTGGACTACTACGTGCCGCAGATTTTGTTTTAAATTTGATTGTTTGCACGGCCGAGCAACGCCGTAGGGGCGACCCTTGTGGTCGCCCGGCGGTGCAGAGTTTCGGGCGACCGCAAGGGTCGCCCCTACGGACAGATCTCAAACGGAAAAGAATTCCGATCGCAAAATAAGGAGAGAGATAAATGAAGAACTTTGTGTTTGTTTCCCCCAATTTTCCTGATTCCTATTGGCAGTTCTGCTCGGAGCTGAAAAAGAACGGCATGCGGGTCCTGGGCATCGGCGACTGCCCCTATTTTGAGCTGCGCCAGGAGCTGCGGGAGACCCTGGACGACTATTACAAGGTCTCCAACCTGGAGAACTACGACGAGGTCTTCCGGGCCGTGGCCTTTTTGACCTATAAATTCGGCAAGATCGACTGGCTGGAATCCAACAACGAATACTGGCTGGAGCGGGATGCCGCATTGCGCACCGCCTTCCACATCACCACCGGCCTGCAGTCGTCGGACATGGACCGGATCAAGCACAAGTCCGCCATGAAGGCCTACTATGAGAAGGCCGGAATCCCCACGGCCCGCTATCATCTGGTGGACAAGAAGGAGGATGCCCTGGCCTTCGCCCATGAGGTGGGCTATCCGGTCATCGTCAAGCCGGACAACGGCGTGGGCGCCAACAACACCTACCGCCTGGAGAAGGACGCCGACCTGGACAACTTCTTCGCCACCAAGGACAGCAACATCTATATCATGGAGGAATTCGTCAACGGCGAGGTCCGCACCTATGACGGCATCATCGATTCCAAGGGCGAGCCCCTGTTCGAGACCGGCAACGTGACGCCCCAGTCCATCATGGACATCGTCAACAACAACGACAATTCCATATACTACATCGTCAAGGACCTGTCGCCGGAGATGCGGGACCTGGGCCGGAGAACGGTCAAGGCCTTCAACGTCCGAAGCCGCTTTGTCCATTTGGAATTCTTCGTGCTGAAGGCGGACCAGAAGGGCCTGGGCAAGAAGGGCGACATCATCGGCCTGGAGGTCAACATGCGGCCCGCCGGCGGCTACTCGCCGGATATGTACGACTATTCCAACGAGACCAACGTCTACAAGCTCTGGGCCGACATGGTGGCCTTTGACAAGATCACCATCCCCCTGGACCGCCCCCACCATTTCTGCGCCTTCTGCGGCCGCCGGGACGGCAAGAACTTCGTCATGGAGCACGACGCCATCATCGCCAAATACGGCAAGCACATCAAGATGAGCGGCCGGATTCCCAAGGCCCTGTCCGGCGCCATGGCCGACCAGATGTATCTGGCCAACTTTGACACCGAGGAAGAAATGCAGCAGTTCTACCGCGACCTGCTGGAATGCAAAGCGTAAATACAACCATCCGGCGCCCCGCTGCGAGGCACCGGAATTTCTGGGCGGAAATTCGGAAAATTGGGATTTGTAGAGGTGAGAGCACCGGCGCGGGAGCGCCCAAGGGGGGCTTTGGCCTGCTGCATACCTCAACTGCCCGTCAATTTCCAATTTCTCCATCAAAACCGCATCAAAGAAGGTGGTCCTGGTGAAGCTGGTTTCGGGCCTGGGGAACATGTACGACACCGCCCTGTTCCCCACGGAGCCCGGCGGCATCCTGGGAGCCAGGCAGATGCGGGAGCTGCGGAACATGCCGGTGTATCTGACGCCCAACCAGTGCCGCGATGGGGCAATTCGTTCACTTTTGTAGAACTAAAATTGTGCAACTTAACTGGTTTTTGAGGAAAAATCTGGAATTGTGCATTGCTGACAGAATTTTTTAACGATTTAAATCAGCTTTTGTACATAAGCAAATAAAAAAACGGCCCATTTTGGCCCCGAATGGCATTTTTGAATTTTTTACAGGAAAATCTTTCGTTGACATCGAAAAAATCTTGTGATATCGTGTCCCCATTCTTAAATTATGAATGATTTCGGACGAGAACTTGCAAAAAACGAAGTCATTTATGGATCTGAACGGAGGGTAAATCATGAGATTGAGAGACACAGGATTGACGGCTCAGAACATCAAGGACATGGTCAACAAGTACATGATCGAAACCTATGAGCGGTTCGATTTCCTGGCGGAGCGGGCGGACGGCATGTATCTGTACGACGAGAACGGCACGCCCTATCTGGACTTTTACGCCGGGATTGCCGTGAACTCCGCCGGCAATCACAATCCGAAGGTCGTGGCGGCCATCAAGGATCAGGTGGACGATATCATGCATACCTTCAATTACCCCTACACCATTCCCCAGGCCCTGTTGGCGGAGCGGATCTGCACCACCATCGGCATGGATAAGATTTTCTTCCAGAACTCCGGCGCGGAGGCCAACGAGGCCATGATCAAGATGGCCCGCAAGTACGGCGTGGAGAAGTACGGCCCCCACAAGTATAACATCGTCACGGCCCGCATGGGCTTCCACGGCCGCACCTTCGGCGCCATGTCCGCCACCGGCCAGCCGGACAACGCCTGCCAGATCGGCTTCGGCGACATGACCCCCGGTTTCTCCTACGCCGATTTCAACGATCTTCAGTCCTTCAAGGACGCCTGCAACGAAAATACCATCGGCATCATGATCGAGCCGGTCCAGGGCGAGGGCGGCGTGTATCCCGCCACCAAGGAATTCATGTGCGGCCTGCGGGACTTCTGCGACGAGCAGGGCATCCTGCTGCTGCTGGACGAGGTCCAGTCCGGCTGGTGCCGCACCGGCGCGGTCATGGCCTATATGAACTACGGCATCAAGCCGGACATCGTGTCCATGGCCAAGGCTCTGGGCGGCGGCATGCCCATCGGCGCCATCTGCGCCACCGACGAGGTGGCCAAGGCCTTCACCCCCGGCTGCCACGGCTCCACCTTCGGCGGCAATCCCCTGTCCTGCGCCGCGGCCCTGGCCGAGATGGACGAGCTGCTGGACAAGGATCTGGCCGGAAATGCCAAAAGAATGGGCGACTATATCTCCAACGAGCTGGAGGCGTTGCCCCACGTCAAGGAGGTCCGCCATCAGGGCTGCCTGATCGGCGTGGAGTTCGACGGCTTCGCCCCCAGCGTGGAGATCAAGCACAAGTGCCTGGAGAAGCACCTGCTGGTCACGGCTCTGGGCGGCAACGTCATCCGCCTGGTCCCACCGCTGATCCTGACCGAGGACGACTGCGACAAGGCTGCTTCCATCCTCCGCGAGGCTGTTCTGGAGCTGAGCGCGTAATCGAATCACCATGACCCCCACCGGCAACCCGGCGGGGGTCCTTTTGTTGACAGAATGAAAAAACAGGATTATACTCGAATTGGGTATACTATTGAAACAGAGCGGGAAATTGGGATTTGTAGAGTTGTTGTAAAACCCGCCGGTAAAATTGCTTGCCGGTACAACCCCCAGCCTCCGCTGCGCTCCGGCAGCCCCCTATAGAGGGGGCACGAGGGTGCTCTGCAATTCCTGGCTTTTCCGTTTCTTCAAAATCCGACACGAAAGGAACTGTATGTATGGCTGCGGAAAACTGGAATACGAAACAATTTGAGAAAGCAATTCAGGGAGAGAAGCCTGTTTTGGTGGATTTCTGGGCGCCCTGGTGCGTCTACTGCCGCCGGATCGCGGCTGCCTATGAGAAGGTCGCGGAGGAATACGCGGACCAGCTGACGGCAGGCAAGATCAACATCGACGAGGAAGCCCAGCTGGCGGACCGGGAGGGCGTGGATACCATTCCCACCCTGACCATTTACCGGAACGGGAAGGCCCTGGGCTCCATCATCGCCCCGGGCTCCAAGGCGAAGATCGACGAATTTATCCGGGAGACCCTGGGGGAATAGGGGAGAACTGCCATGAATCACATCTATGATATGCTCATCGTTGGCGGCGGCCCCGGCGGCTATACGGCGGCCCTCTACGCGGCCCGGGCGGGCCTGGAAGCGGTGGTGCTGGAAAAGCTGTCCGCCGGCGGCCAGATGGCCCTGACGGAGCAGATCGACAACTATCCCGGCTTTGAGGACGGCGTCGACGGCTTCACCCTGGCGGAGAAGATGCAGGCCCAGGCGGAGCGGTTCGGCGCGAAAACGGAGCTGGCGGAGGTTCTGTCCCTGGACCTGCGGTCCGATCCCAAAATCGCGGAGACCAGCGAGGGAACCTTCTATGGCAAAACCGTGGTCCTGGCCACTGGGGCCACGCCGAGAGAATTGGGCGTGCCCATGGAACGGGAACTGGCGGGCCATGGCGTCCACTACTGCGCCGCCTGCGACGGCATGTTTTATAAGGGAAAGACCGTGGCCGTGGTGGGCGGCGGCGACACGGCGGCGGCGGACGCCCTGCTGCTGCGGCGGGTGGCCAAAAAGGTCCTGCTGATCCACCGCCGGGACACCCTGCGGGCCACGAAGATCTACCATGAACCGCTGATGCAGGCGGAGAACGTGGAATTCCACTGGAACAGCGTGGTCACCCAGCTGCTGCACGACGGCAAGTTCACCGGCGTCCGCATTCGGGACGTGTTCACCGGTAAGGAGACGGACCTCCCCTGCGACGGCGTCTTCGTCAGCGTGGGCCGCAGGCCCGCCACGGAGCTGGCAGCCGGACAGCTGAACCTGAATGAGGGCGGCTATGTGATCGCCGGAGAATCCACCGGGACCAACCTGCCCGGTGTCTACGCCGTGGGTGACGTGCGCACCAAACCCCTCCGCCAGGTGGTCACCGCCGTAGCCGACGGCGCCGTGGCGGTCCACGAAGTCCAGCGGTATTTGGCCGGCGGCTGAGCCGATGGAAAAGCATCTGCTGTCTCTGGCCGCATAAAAAGCGGCCAGCAACGCATGGCTGCTGGCCAGAGAAATTTTATATTTTTTCACTGTCCTCTTGACGGGGAGCGGTTCAACATCCCATCAGTACGGGCTAAATGTTAATATGGGTTTTTGTGAGCAAAGTGCAATTACTCTTTACTCTTAAGCCACTCGGTGCGCAGAATAATTGCGGTAGAGCGGATTCTTATCAAAACCTTATCAGAAGCGGTGGGAGAAGTCCGAAAAGCCTTGTAAACACTGGGCTTTTCGGCTTTTTCAACTTATTCCCACTCGCCAAATGAAACCGCCTTCTAAACTTTCCTGTATAGGCAATTTGGTTCCATTTGACTTGATTTGATACCCATTATCCAAATCCCTTGGGGTATCCGACTTTCTGCTATCAAAAAGCTATCAGGGAATGCTATCGAAGGTAGCGCTTGTTTCCGTGTATTGGACGGTTTACAGGTGAAACAGAATTGCTAAGGGAATGTGTCATCTGGACGTTTGAAATATATATTATCGCATATTTCCCATCATATGACATGCCGTACCCACGAAACTGCTATCATTTCTGCAAGCTTTTTGTACGTCCATTCTACCATGAAACTGCCTAAAACGCAACGATGGCTTCGGATTTTTCACTCCTCGTCTAGCTGCTCTTTGTCCTCTCCATGCCACCGTTTCAGGACAGCTTCCACTTGGGCAATCAGTTGCTCTTTATTGGGCATATACAACACATAGCGGGATGCAAAGATGTTGTTCGACAGGCCGCCCAGCGTGTATTCAGCTGTGATGCGGTCCTTTTCGGTACAGAGAATGATACCGATTGGCGGATTGTCATCCGGATCGTTGACTTCTGCGGCGTAGTAATTCAGATACATATTGATCTGTCCGGCAGCTTCCGGCGTCAGTTTTGTGGTTTTCAATTCGATCAGCACATAGGCACGGAGGATCTTGTTATAGAACACCATGTCCACATAATAGTGGGTGTTGTTGATGGTCACGCGCTGCTGCGTCCCGACGAACATAAAGCCGCGTCCCAGTTCCAGCAGAAATTCTTCAATCTGCCGTACCAGCGCCCGTTCCAGGTCGCTTTCCATCACGGGCTTGTCCTCCGGCAGCCCCAAAAATTCAAACACATAGGGGTCACGGATGATATCTGCCGGTTCTGCGATTTCGTTCCCCTTCAGTGCCAATGCCAGCACCTGCTCCTTGTTGGCGTCTCCACGGGACAGCAGCAGCCGTTCAAACAAAGAACTCTCAATCTGGCGCTTCAGCTCCCGGACAGACCAATTGGCGTTGACGGCTTCCTTTTCGTAAAAGCTGCGCTTATCTGAATCAGAAATGGATAGAAGCTCACAGTAATGGGACCAACTCAATTTGCCAGACAGTGTCTGGCATTTTTCATTTGACAATGCAGGCTGCCGAAAAAGTCACGGTTGGTGCTTTCATGGAGGCTTAGTTTTCTTTCAGATACTGAACCAGGTGCGCGGTTACGGCCTCCAGCCTGTCCGTATTGGCGCGGTAATAGTTCCTGCCGCCCACAAGCTCCAGGTTGACGAGTCCGGCGCTGTACATACTATTGACATTCCGAAAAACCGTGCCGGGATTGAGGGAGAGCTCCTGCGCCAGGTCCTGGATGCATTTCGGTTTTTTCCGCAAGGCCCGGAAAATTTCGGCGCATTCCCGCCTGGTCAGGTTGCGCAGGGCGGAATACTCCCAGTCCTCCATTTCCTTTCGCGCCTCCGGCGCGCTGTCATGGAGGGAAACCGCAAGTCCAATGTGAATGCGCATCACGCCGGTATCCACGGAGAAATCGCCGGTTCCCAGCTGCGGGGAAAAGTAGCGCATGGTGACTTTCAGTTCCTCTACATTCTCACTGGAAACGTTAATTCTGTTCTGCAGAAACTCGTTTGCCTCCGGCGTGCTCCAGAAACGCTCCCATTCCCGGCGCCGAGGCGCGGCGGCAGCGACCCACGGCTCCAGCAAAGGCTTCAGCCGTCCGACCAGCGGGCGGAGAATATTGCACACCCGCTCCACGTGCCAGTCATAGCCGGAGAAAACCTCGATCAATTGGGCCTGATAGGACTGGGGAACCGGCAGCTTGCTGATTTCCCGGGAGAGATTGGTGTACTGCTCTGCCTCCATCAGTGTCAGAGAAAAGCCGCTGATTCCCTCCACCGCATAGGGCCGCTTGTCCCGGAACCAGTTGGAGCGGAGAAATTCCAGCGCGTCATCCAGCTCATAGTATTCTATGGGAGGATGAATATACAGGAGCGCGCAGGCCAGGCAGGACGTTCTTCCCACACGGTTTTCAATGGGCACCCCCTTGAAATAAAATTGCAGTTCCTCATCAGACGGGTCGATTCGCTGGCATACCTGCGCCTGAATTTTGGAAGCCTCGGGGGCAGGGATGCAGCAGGGACGCTCTCTTGTGAATTCCTCGGGAGGAAGCTGGTTCACCAGGGCATACACAAGCTCTGCCGTTTCCAGCAGAAGGCAGGGGCGCTCATAAACAGAGAAATTCATACGGTTCCATCCTTTCAATGGCTTCGGCGCGCGGACGCGTTTATCATGTGAAGCAAGCGCAGGATTGTTTGAAAAAGCCCATTTTTCCTTTAGGAGCGCCGCCGCCACGGGATGCGCTCGGATTCGCCCAGACCTGCCGCAAACAAGACGGCGGATCGCATAGGAAGCGCAATCCATCCTTGTGTTTCCTATATTATATCAACCACGGGCGGTTCCCGCAAGAGATTGCGCGAGGAACGCATGGCGCTGTCTGAAATGACAGGGTCCTCCGCTTCTGCTTCCCATTCTACATCAAGTTTGCATAAATTGCAAAAACTATTTGCAATTTACGAAAAACCATGCTATATTGAGACGCATAGAAGTTGACAAAGCGGAAGGAGGCTGGCGGCGAAGCGAAGCAGAATGACCACGACTCAGAACTACAAACGAAAGAGAATTGGAGGTCCCATATGAAAACAACAAAACGTATCATCGCGTGGCTTTTGTGCCTGACCCTGGTGCTGGGCCTGATGCCCGCCCTGTCTGTCAGCGCAGTGGAGCAGTCCGCAGCGGTGGGCAGCGATGGCGATATGACCATCTACGCGAAGCCCGGTGAGACGACCTTTGTGCCAGCCGGATATACCTATGTATGTGAAGGCGAAAACGGCGAGTTATATACCCATGAGGTAGGCGCGGACGTCTATATGACCGGCAGAGTCCTCACTGCGCTGGAATACGGCAGTGAGACCCATCTGACCGGCAGCAATGGACAGGATCTGGTTTGCCGGGAATATGATGCCGCAGAGGCCGCAAAGCTGTCGTCCGCGGTAAAGGAAATCCTGGAGGGAACGTCCGTTTCCGAGGGAGACACGGTCGGAATTGTCAGCGAGCCCTATTCGGCGTCCACCCCGGTGCGGGTGCTGATTACCTTTGAAGATGCGCCTGTGATCCGGATGGACGGAATGACGGTTTCCGTGGGCAAGGGCCTGGGCGACGCGGAGGTAAGTGCCGTCAAGTCCATTGAGGTCAAGCAGCAGTCCGTCCTTCAGCGGGCAGAGAAGTCCATCGGCTGCGAGATCGCGGTGGACAGCCAGTTTACACTGCTGACCAACGCGGTTTCTGCCACGGTAAACTACGGAGATCTGGCAGCCATCCGGAATACGCCCGGTGTTGCGAGCGCTGTGCTGATGCCCTGCATCAACGTCCCCGACGTTGACCCGGCTATTTCCGATGGGCAGATTCTGGAGCCCAACATGAAGTTTGCCGGTCCCGGCATGGGCGGAGAAGCCGCCTGGAATTTGGACTATAAGGGCGAGGGCACGTCTGTGGCCATTCTGGATACAGGTCTGAGCTATATGAACCCCGTCTTTAAGTAGGAACCTGTCAATCCGGATACAGTGGCGTACAGCAAAGAAGACATTGCGGCGATTCTCGGGGAATATGATCTTCACGCGGAAGCGGTCGAGGACGCCGGCATTGATACAATTTATTACAACTCCAAAATCCCCTTCGGCTTTAACTATGCCGACAACAAGGCCGATTTCGGAAGCGACGACGAGACCCAATTCGGTCATGGCAGCCATGTGGCCGGCATTGTTGCGGGCAATACGACCCCGTATCTTCAGGAGCATTACGACGTAGAGAATCTGGGCATTGCGCCTGAGGCGCAGCTTGTGATCATGAAGGTCTTTGACGAGAACGGAGACTGCTACTTCGATTACATGATCAACGCGCTGGAGGACGCCATTATGCTGGGCGTGGACTGCATCAATATGTCCCTCGGCGCAGACAGCGGCCCCCTTTATGTGGAGGGCTTCACAGAAGTGCTGGAGGCTGCCTATGAAGCGGGCGTCAACGTGATGGTTTCCGCCGGCAACCAGGGTTATTCCGGTCTGGACAGTCTGTGGGGCGACGGCATGGTGAAATCCGATTCCGTCTCCACCGGCACCCTGGGCAGCCCCGGAACCTTTGATTCCGTCCTGACCGTGGCCAGTATGGAAAACAGCGAGTATGTAAATTTCGAAGACAATGTCATCACCTGGTATGATGAATCCATGGAGACCCGCCTGAATCTCCACTATTATGAACTCGATGCGTTCTCGGTAGAGATTCCCGATGGCATGGGCTTCCGGGAGAGGCTGGCTGGCCGTTCCTTCGGTTTTACGGATTCCTTCGAGGGCGCCGCAGGCAAGCTGGTATTTATCTCCTTTGCGGGCGGGGATGCCGACACCCTGGCTCAGCAGGCGCAAGACGCGAATGCAGCCGGTCTTCTGCTGGTGCTGCCCAAGGGAGTCGATGAGCCGGAGCTGACCCTGACGAAATTTGATGTGCCCGTAGCCGTGACGGATCAGGGCGAGTACGCGTTCATGAAGTACTATGTCCCCGAGGGCGAGGAGATTCGCGTGGACGACAACTGGAACCCCTCTGACATGGCCGGGGAAATGTCCGAGTTTTCCGCCTGGGGCCCCACGGAGGGGCTGGCGCTGAAGCCTGAGATTGCCGGCATCGGCGGAAACGTGCTCTCCGCCTGGTACGGCACTTATGTTGCCTGCGCGTCCGGCACATCCATGTCTGCCCCCGCGGTGTCCGCCTGCGCCGCCCTGCTGCGGCAGTACCTGACGAAGGAAGGGCTGGTGGATGAGAATGAGCTGGCCCACGCGGTCAACTGCCTGCTGATGTCCACTGCGACGCCCATTCGTGACGAGGAGAACAACACACTCTATTTCGTCCGCCGGCAGGGCGCGGGTCTTGCCAACATCGGCAATGCAATTGCCTCCAACGCCTACATCCAAGTGGAGGGCACCAACAAGGCCAAGCTGGAGCTGGGAGACGACCCGGACAAGACCGGCAAATATGAGATGACCTTTGAAGTGGTGAATCTCTCCGACACGCCCAAAACCTACACACTCAGCACCACTGTCCTGGGCCAGAAGGCCGATGGCGGTCTGCTGAAGCATGGAAAGGTCACCTATCTCACCTATGACTACGCCCGTGAGCTGGAGGCTTTTGTTACATCCAATCTGACAGACGGAACCCTTACCGTTCCCGGGAATGGGACAGCGACGGTCACGGTGACGGTCGCGCTGTCCGACGCGGACAAGTCCTATTACAACGAGCGCTTCCCCGCCGGGGCGTATGTGGAAGGCTTTGTTCAGCTTTTGGGCAAGGATACCACCAATCTGAGCGTTCCCTTCCTGGCCTTCTACGGCGACTTCTCCGACGGCCCCATAATTGAGTCCGGCTACGAATCCCTGCTGGGCGGCACCCACAGCTACAACATGGCGGATCAGTTCCACAGTGCCCTGTGGAGCCTCCATCCTGTCAACGAGACGCTCTGGACGAAGGAGATGCACTATCTGGGCGACACCCACGACCCCGGCTACTGCATGATTCCCGAGCGGGATTTTAAGCCTGCTATGAGCACCTGGGCAAAGGAGTTTTATCCGACAACTGCCGGCATTTCTCCCAATGGCGATGGTGTTCTGGATCTGTTCTACTATGGCATCGGCCTGCGGAGAAATGTGTCCAGCATCACCTACACCGTTACAGACCGCGAAACCGGTGAAGTAATTTGGAAGCAGGATAATACCGGGTTTGCCTGCAAGACCTTCAAAGCCTCGGTTTATGCCGGCGCGGAGCTGTCCTGGGACTGGCTGTACCCCAAGGTTGAAATGGACGGCGGTTATTGGGAGTATGACACGAGCAAATGCCTGCTTGCTAATAACACCTGGGTGGATATCACCGTCACTGTGACCCTGGACGGCGAGGAGAGCGTCACCGAGAGCCAGACCTTCTCCATGTACATCGACACGGAGGCTCCCATGTCCTGGGAGGACTATACCTTCTTTGTCAGAACGCAGCGGGATGAGGTTCAGCTGCCGATTCCCGGAATGCCGCCCATTGTCATTGAAAATACCATCTATTCCTTTGAGTCCATGATCCGCGAGCAGTGGTTTATGGATTACATGGTGGATTTCGCCCTGCAATACGATCCGGACGCGGAAGAATGGACCGGCTTTACCATTACCACCAGCTGGAGCGGCTATGAAACGCCTTCCGGAGGGCGGGTAGTGGAAAGCGTGCTGGGCACCACGACCTTTGATGAAAACACGAAGCGCATGTCTCTGTGCTATGACTACGCCGGGAACGTGTCCGCCTGGGAGATCCGCGGCTGCGCAGATTTGCTGGAATATGTGGAACTGGATCCGGCAAGCGCCGTCATCCAGCCCGGCGAGTCTCTGACCATTGAGAACGTGGCGGAGGTGCCCTATCACGCCAGACTGAATTGGAGCGTTTCCGACGAAACCATCGCGGAAATTGTGGAAACCACCGATAATTCCATTACCATCAAGGGCCTGCAAAACGGAAAGGTTACGATTTCCAGCGGCTTTGGCAATCAAATGGAGGATGTAGAGGTCGTTGTGGGCGATGATGCCTATCTGGCTGCCATGGAAAAGGCGCAGGCGATCATGGATCTCATTGACGCGCTGCCTTCTCCCTACGAGGTCACAGCCGAGGACGCGGAAGCCATCGCGGCCGCCCGCGCCGCTTATGAGGCCCTGACTGAAGAGGAAAAGGCGCTTGTGGAGAATTTGGGCAAGCTGAAAGCCTGCGAGGCGGCACTCGAAGCGCTTCGCACAGACCCGGAGAATCCTGACCCGGAGGATCCCACACCGGTGTACCCCTCGGAACCGATTCCCGTCCCGCAGCCCTCTGTCACAGTGGAAATGCTGCCCTTCTCCGATGTGAAGGACAGCGACTGGTACAAGGAATATGTGGCCTATGTGTATCACAGAGGCATCATGAACGGCCTGTCCGGCACGAAATTTGGCCCGGAGGAAACCCTGACCCGCGCCCAGTTGGTCACGGCTCTGTACCGTCTTGCCGGTGAACCAGGAGTTGGAGCGCCGTCCGGCTTCACCGATGTGCCGAGCAGCCAGTATTACGCCGACGCCGTGTCATGGGCCAAAGAGAATGGAATTGTGAACGGCATATCCGCCTCCGCCTTTGGCCCCGACACGGCTGTCACCAGAGAGCAGGCCGCGACAATTCTGTATCGGTATGTAACGGATTATCTGGGTATGAGCGGTAAGGAAACCACCGACCTATCCATCTATACGGACGAGAAGCAGATTGCCGGATACGCCGAAGAGGCCGTGTCCTGGGCCTCGGCTGCCGGGATGTTCGGCGGCTACCCCGA